>CAYSAH010000112.1:0-9770 GCA_964428945.1 uncultured Bacteroidaceae bacterium
AAGTCAGACAATACCCAGATGCGAATTTTACGATGAGATTAACCTATGGCAAGGCCGAGGGATACTCTCCTTAAGATGGAGTCTTTTATGAGTATTCAACAAAACTCGCCGGAATTATTGAGAAAACCAGGGAGGGGAGGGAAGATTACATTATACCTGAAAGACTTTTCCAACTCTATGAATCAAAAGATTATGGAATTTATGGGGCGGACGGTACAATGCCTGTTTGTTTTGCAGCTTCCAACCATACTTCAGGAGGAAATTCCGGGAGCCCTGTCCTGGATGCAAATGGAAGACTTATCGGGATCAATTTCGACAGGAACTGGCATGGTACCATGAGCGATGAGATGTACGATAAGGAAGTTTGCAGGAATATCTCGGTGGATATCCGTTATATCCTGTTTATCATCGACAAATTTGCCGGAGCAGGATACCTTCTGGATGAGATGGTACTGACAGGGGAGAAGATGAAGGATTCCGTGCAATAGAAAGATACCCTTCAATGCTTATGTATTTTGCCTCAGTGTAACTCACAGAATGCTATTGTTCTTTCCTTTAATGACAAAACATACTTATCCTTCAGAGGGAGTCCCCTGTATTATTTCCAGGGGGGATCTTTAAAATCATAACATGAATCAATTTCAAATTGAATTTGCATTTCCTTAAAATTATGGTATATTCGTAACACGATAATATAAAACGTAGCACCAAATCAGAATAAATACCCTGATCTGCATGTTCAGAAAGCTCTGAACTGCAGAAAACCTAAATTTCCCAACCATGACAAGAATCCATCTTCTGTTTTTAAGCTTTTTTATTTTCGTTCTGACTGATCTGCATGCCATTGTTGCCCCGGACACAATAAATATTGCCGAACTGGTAGTAACGGGAAACAGGATAGAAGTGAATAAGCTCAACTCTCCTGTCACGATTACCGTGATCAGCAGTGAATTAATAAAGAGTCAGGAGGAATCCAATATTCTTCCGGTAGTTACCCGATTCACACCAGGAATGTTTATCAGCGAAATAGGCACATCAGGTTATGCACTTGGCAATGGAACATCCGGGCAGTTAACCATAAGAGGGGTAGGAGGCTCTCCAAATGCCCAGGTATTGATGCTGGTTGATGGCCAGCCTCAGTTTATGGGAGTCTTTGGTCATCCACTGCCAAATTTTCATATGGCATCAAATATTGAGCGGGTTGAGGTTGTGAGAGGTCCTTCCTCCCTGTTGTACGGATCAAATGCGATGGGAGGAGTTATAAATATGATCTCAAAAAGAAGGCAGAATGAAGGATTCGGTGCCAATGCCACTGTTTCATATGGCTCTTTTAATACCCTTCAATCAGGTGCCTCATTAAGTTATTCAAATAATAAGGTGTTTGCCGGGGTGAATTTTAATCATAACCAGACAGAAGGGCATCGGGACAGTTCAGCGTTTAATATTTCAAGCATTCATGCTTTTGCAGGTGCTGAATTGAACAAGCACTGGACTGCACGTGCGGGATTTACATGGGCTGCCTATTCATTCCAGGATCCGGGATCGGAATATGCTGCAATACCATCCGTATTTTCCGGTGATATTAAAAGAACAATGGCAACCCTTTCCATTTCAAATAACTATAGTAAGATAGGTGGAGGATTATTTGGATTTTACAATACTGGCAATCACGTATTCTCAGATGGTTGGGTTTCGGATGATATAAACATTGGAATCAATATCTACCAGGCTGCAAGCCTGTGGACCGGTGGTACCATAACAGGAGGTATTGATATGAAAAGCTATGGTGGAAAGGGTTCCAAAGGATTCCTTGCAGATTCATTTATAACTGTTTCAGAAACTGCCGGATATCTTGTTGCAGATCAAAAAATCGGAGAGTTTGTAAATCTGAATGCCGGTGCAAGGTATGAGAAGCACTCCGTTTTTGGTGGTGAGTTGGTACCCCAGGCTGGGCTCACTGTTAAGCTGAAACCCGGTATGGCTGTTAAAGGCTTGCTTTCAAAAGGCTTCAGAAGCCCCACTATTATGGAACTTTATCTTTTTGCACCCAATGCAGAACTTGGCCCGGAAAGGCTGTGGAATTATGAGATCGCATGGGACCAGGCAATAGCCGACTTTGGAAAAGTTGAGTTGACCGCATATATGATCAATGGAACGGATCTTATCCTGGTCCAACCCAATCCAAATCCCGGTCCGCCCATGATCCGTTCCAACGGAGGGGAATTCAACAATTGGGGATTTGAGGTGGAGAGTTCCTTTTATCCACTGCAGGGCCTGAGGATCGATGCGAATTACAGCTTTCTTAATACTGATACAAAAATTTATTTTGCACCAGCTCACCAGTTTTATTTAGGTGCAATGTATTCCACAGGTGATTTTCGATTGGCTCTGAACATGAAAACAATCAGTGGTCTGTATACAAATATTGATTCTGAAAACCCAGGGAATGATACCAGGGAATCATATGCAATCCTGAATGCGAAAGCGAGCTATAAGCCTGTGGATTTCCTGGAAGTCTTTCTGGCCGGAAAAAATCTGCTGAACCAGTCTTATGAAACTGTTTATGGTTACCCTATGCCGGGGATAAATTTTATGCTTGGGGTTAGCTTACAAATCGATTGAGGATTTGAAACTTCAGAATTAAACTTCCTGCAGAAATATAAGTTGTCACTGACCGGATAAGCAGGGTTTTTTCATGCAAAGTTATTCCTGGAGTCTGCATTTTCCAGCTTATCCTGGTATACTTCCATATTTTATGCGTCCTTCCACAATTCCAATAATTATATCATCTTTGTGCTTTAAATTTTAGCATGACCAATAACTCCAAAGGAATCCTGTATGCTGCCATAACAGCATCTTTATGGGGATTTCTTGCAATCGCACTTAAACTGGCAGTTTCAAACCTGTCCCCTGTAACTGTTGTCTGGTTCAGGTTCAGCACTGCCTTTAGCTTGCTGGCGATATTGACGCTTATTTTCAGGAGAAGTGATTTCTCGATCTATAAAAAGCCTCCGCTTCAGCTGATCCTTGCAGCTGTATTTCTTGGAATGAACTATACGGGGTTCATAAGCGGAATCAATTTTGTCAGTCCTTCTTCCTCACAGGTATTTATTATGATCGGACCAGTTACTTTCGCATTGTCAGGTATAATTATTTTCAGGGAACAGGTGTCATGGAAACATTTCGCCGGATTTATGCTTGTAGTCCTCGGAATAATCCTGTTCTATTCTGAACAGATCGCAGCATTGTCATCAACAGATCATCATTTTACAAAAGGTATGCTTCTGATCTTCGGAGGCGGACTATCATGGGCAGTGTTTGCCTCACTTCAGAAAAACCTGGTAAAGACTTACAAGCCAAACCAATTGAATCTTTTTATATATAGTTTTTGTGCAATCGCTCTTTTACCATTTGCCCAATTGTCGAAATTACCCATGTTACCATCCGGTCAATGGTTTCTTTTAATATACCTTGGCATAAATACAGTACTGGCCTATGGGGCCCTTGCGCTGGCAATTAAATTTACCGAGGCAAATAAGGTAAGCGTTATCATCACCCTCAACCCGATCATCACCTTTGTAAGCATGGCTGTCCTTTCACATATGAAGGTTTCCTGGATTGAACCCGAGGCTTTTTCCTGGCTTAGCATCGGCGGCGCACTCACAGTCCTGCTTGGAGCAATTGTAGTGATCATGGCCGGGAGGAAACGCAACCAAAGCAGCATTCAATACAAGGAACAACAGGTTCAGATAGACCAGCTGCAGCAGGAAAACATGAAAATGGCTGAGCCTGAGGAGAGAAAAGCTAAACTTGAGAAAAATTAAGAAAACTAAGTTGTTATATTTTCAAGTTACATATTGAAAACTAAGCGTCTCCCTTGAATTTATACGTTACTTTGTGCTCCTCCGAGTCTTCTTTGTGACCCTTTTTGTAATGGCATGTGCACCAAGGATCACAAGGAAGCTTCAAAGTTTCACCTGGAAATAATCCTATTTATCCTTTTTCTTCTTCAGCAGATCTGAGATAAGGAGCATGAATCCGCCAAAGATTATCATCCCTATACCTGAGATAAGGTTAATGTTTTTGCCAATTGAAATTGCATACATATCATCTCCAATGGTAGTAAGCCCATAAATGGTAAGAATGATGCCAAAAAGGGTGAACATCAGTCCGATCGGTATTTTTATATCTAAGCCCATAATTTTAATTTTTATTGTTTACCAAAAGATAATACTCAAAACAATTGCAATTATACCAACAACCCAGGCTAGGAAACCCGGCTTCTGATACCAGTGCTTGCTGTCGTCTATGGTTTTTGGTGTAAGCTGGTATACAAGCCCTGTGAGCTCTGCATCCGTTTTATTGCGTTTGGTTGATAATGAAATAACGAATGTAACCAGTAAAGCCACTGAGAATGCAATAATTGCTATCCAGAAGTTCTGAGCCATTTCACTCGGGAAGGTCTGCAGCACCGTACCGGTCCATCCTCCTTTGATAAGGGATTGGGCACCCAGTGGCTGTGTAAATCCATGAACTATGGCTGCCGAAGTTGTTCCGGCCAATAATCCGTAGAAGGCGCCATGTCCTGTTGCCCTCTTTGTAAACATTCCTGCAAGGAAAGCTGCAAATAGTGGAGCATTTATAAAAGCAAATATTAACTGCAGAAAATCCATAATGTTATTGAACATGGCAGCAACGTAGGCTGTAAGAATACTCACAAGCACTCCAATGATGGTAGTGATCTGTCCTACCCGCAAATAATGCTTGTCAGATCTTCCAGGCATCATATAACTCTGGTATATATCATAGGTAAATACAGTGTTAAATGCAGTTACATTACCTGCCATTCCACTCATAAAGGAAGCCATCAAAGCCGTCAGGCCCAGTCCTAAAACACCGGTCGGAAGAAAACGCTTCAGCATCATCGGGATTACCAGGTCGTAATCATATCCGTTACCTTTCAATGGAAGGTTAAAACTTTCATCGCCTGAATTCAGCAGTGCAATTGCGATCAATCCGGGAATAATCACAAGAAAGGGAATGAACATCTTGGGAAAGGCACCAATAAGAGGCGTTTTGCGGGCGGCACTCATCGACCCAGCGGCCATGGCCCTTTGAACAACCAGGAAGTTTGTACACCAGTATCCAAAGGACATAACAAAGCCAAGGCCGAAGAAGATGCCCATCCAGCTCCCCATTGGATGCTCGGGCCCAATGATCTGCCAGGAGTGTTGTAAGCCTTCTGTTGCAGGATTCATTGCCAGTTTTTCAACCAGGCCATCCCAGCCACCGATTTTTACCATACCTACTATTACCAGGGGTAAGAATCCAATAACGATCAGGAAAAATTGCAGTACTTCATTGTAAATGGCAGAACTTAACCCGCCCAGGTAGGTATAAATCAGCACGATAAAGGCTGCTATGAACAAACTCATATGGAAATTCCACCCCAGCAGGGTCTCCATCAGCAGTGCAAGTGCATACATCGAGATCCCGGAAGCACAGATGGTCATAAGGGCAAACGCGATGGCATTTAAACCCCTCGTTTTTTCATCAAACCTGAGCTTGAGATATTCAGGAACCGACCTTGCCTTGGACCCGTAATAAAATGGCATCATATAAATCGCAAGGAATATCATTGCAGGAATGGCACCTATCCAGTAAAAATGAACTGTGGCCATACCGTATTTTGCTCCTGATGCAGCCATACCGATAACTTCAAGTGCACCCAGGTTAGCCGATATAAAGGCCAGGCCTGTCACCCATGCCGGCAGTGATCTTCCGGCTTCCAGGAATGCTGCTGCATCCTTCATGTATTTTTTCAGTGCCCAGCCAATGCCAAGAACAAAGGCAAAATAGATGATCATTATTGAATAATCGATCCATGTGAGGTTAAAAGATTCCATTCTGTATTGAATTTTAGTTTAGTTGAAAATCAAAAATAAGAACTATTCCAATTGTGACAAGAGTTTATGTGAAATAATCATTCCAAATAACAGAAAATGATTTTGTCTTTTAGTAAAATACTCTTAATATTACGATGCATTATAATAAGCGTATTTTATACGCATTTGAATGAAGTGACCCTGCTACTGAACACTTAACGCTAAACTAAACAACATGGTAACACTGGACTGGATCATCCTGGGCTTATTCTGCCTGGCGCTTGTTGGAATTATTGTCTGGACCCTTAAAAAGAAGGATAAAGATACTTCTGATTATTTTTTGGCAGGTCGCGATGCTACCTGGATTGCGATCGGGGCTTCAATTTTCGCCTCAAATATTGGTTCCGAACACCTGGTTGGACTTGCCGGAGCAGGTGCCAGCAGCGGAATGGCCATGGCCCATTGGGAAATGCATGGCTGGCTCATCCTTTTGTTAGGCTGGCTGTTTGTACCTTTCTATGCCCGGAGTGGTGTATTTACAATGCCTGAATTCCTTGAACGAAGGTATAATTCAAAAGCCCGTTCTTTTCTTTCGATAATTTCTCTTGTCAGCTACATCCTTACAAAGGTTGCAGTTACAGTTTATGCCGGAGGGGTCGTGTTCAAGGATGTCTTCAATATCGAATACATAACTGTGTTTAATTTAAATATCGATTTCTTCTGGATCAGTGCCATCGGACTCGTTGTGCTTACCGGTATCTATACAGTGCTTGGAGGCATGAAGGCAGTATTATATACTTCAGTTTTACAAACACCTATCCTCCTTTTTGGGTCCGTTGCAATTCTCATTATTGGTCTGATAAAGCTGGGAGGATGGGCAGATATGATGGAAATCGTCAGATCAACCGATGTTAGCTACCTGAATGATGCCGGTGAAGTTGTTTACCGCTCCGCAACAGACACCATGGCAAACCTGATCAGGTCTCCGGGTGATCCGGAGTTTCCATGGACCGGGGTATTGCTTGGCTCTGCCATCATCGGCTTCTGGTACTGGTGTACCGACCAGTTCATTGTACAGCGTGTGCTTTCCGGACGGGATCAGAAGCAGTCACGTCGTGGTTCGATTTTTGGCGCCTACCTGAAACTGACGCCGGTGTTTATTTTTCTCATTCCCGGAATGATCGCCTATGCCCTTACACAAAAGATTGATCCTGAGACCAACCTCCCGATGCTGAACCTTGCAAATAATGATGCTGCCTTTTCAACCCTTGTAAAAGAACTCCTTCCTAAAGGATTTACCGGAATTGTGGTGGGTGGTATTCTGGCTGCACTGATGAGTTCACTGGCATCGCTCTTTAATTCATCATCCATGCTGTTTACAGTGGATTTTTATAAAAAATACAGGCCGGATACTTCTGAAAAGAAACTGGTTATGGTCGGCAGGCTGGCAACCATCGTTGTTGTTATTTTAGGGATCCTCTGGATCCCTGTTATGAAAGGGCTGGGTAAAGTACTTTATGCCTACCTGCAGGACGTTCAGTCACTGCTTGCACCTGGAATCGCTGCAGTATTTCTGCTGGGTATTATGACGAAAAGGACCACCCCGACGGCAGGATTCACCGGACTGGTTGTTGGATTCATCCTCGGGATGCTACGTCTTGGAATGAAAGTATATTATGGAACCTCCGTAGGAGATGGTTTCTTTTATGACCTTATCGTTGCTCCAAACTGGCTGCATTACGAGATCGCATTGTTCTTTATAGTAATAGTTTTGATGGTTATAGTAAGCTTCTTTACAACACCAAAAGATCCGGCGACACTTACCGGGCTCTATTTTGGTTCGGCTTCGCCTGAGCAAAGGGCAATTACACGGGCCAGCTGGAATAAATGGGATGTGATCAACTCAGCTATTATAATAACCTTCATTATTGGATTCTATATCTATTTCTGGTAAGGGAAGATTATTATCCAAATTCTGATTCGGCGCATTGCAATGCATACCTGCTTTAAGCAGGTCCATTACAATGCGCCGGTTCGTTTTGAAAAAGCAAAACTCTGCGGCCCAGGGATCCTTTTATTTTCATCATGATTTACTATATTTACACCCATGAAAGGTGTAAAAAATATACTTGTTTTTATCCTTACCCTTCTTTCCTTTGATGCTTTGCATGGCCAGGATCCTTTGCAGCAGATATGGAACCAGGTCGACAGTATGAACCTGGAAATTCAACAGAATGCCGCACCGGCTAAATTTAGTCCATGGTCCTTAAATACCACGCTTGGGACATCCTTCGGATATTCGCCTGTTGCAGGCTCGTATATGAATTTTTCCGCCGCCCCGCACGCAAATTATGCTGCAACTGATCGCCTTACTTTTCATGCTGGAATCATGGCATCGCACATCAGGATTCTGACGGGCACCGGGAATTCTGAATTTGAATATCCGAACGGGTTTTCATCCATGTCGGCCTTTGTTGCAGCTTCCTACCGGCTTAGCTCCAACCTTGTGATTCACGGGGCAGGTGTAAGACAGCTCCTGGGCCCTCCCGGAATTGAAAATAGTTCCAGGCTGAATTTCAGTGACCTGTCGGTCGGAGCAAGCTACCATATTGGGAATTTTTCCATTGGTGCAACTTTTCACAAGTCCGATCTGATGCCTATGGCGCCACCCTTCGGATATGGAAACAGTTTTTACGGATCTCCCATAGCCTGGTAAAAGATGACCTATCTTGTTGCAGCCCTGGCTCCTGTTGTTATCATCCTCTTTTATGTATATTTCAGGGATAAATATGAAAAGGAGCCCCTTGGACTTCTTCTTATGTCCATACTTGCAGGTGCCATCATCGTTCTCCCGGTAATTCTTGTAGAGCAATTAATCTCATCGATGAATCCCTTTTCGGAAAGCGGCAGCTTAAAAATAGCATATGCAGCCTACGACGGATTCCTTGTTGCCAGCCTGGTGGAGGAGTCATTTAAATTCCTTGCCCTTTACCTTCTTTTGTGGAATAATAAAAACTTCAATGAGAAATTTGACGGCATCGTTTATGCAGTTTTTATTTCCCTGGGCTTTGCTGCAGTTGAAAATGTTATGTATGTATCACAGGGAGGCTTGAATGTGGCCCTTGTAAGGGCACTCACTGCTGTTCCTGCACATGCCCTTTTCGGTGTTCGAATGGGCTATTTTACAGGGATCGCACGTATGTACCCCGAACTGAGGAAGTCTTACCTTTTCATGGCTTTCTTCTACCCCTTCATGCTGCATGGATTTTATGATTTCATCCTTATGGCTGAATCGGCATGGCTCCTTCTTCTCTTTGTTCCCTATATCGTTTTCCTATATTTTATGGGCTTCCGGAAGATGAAAGTCATTTCCGACAGTTCCATCTTCCGCAATGATGTGGATATTACCGATTGAAGGATTGAAGCTCCTTGCAATAAGTCCGGGTTTTTTTTTCATAAGCTTTGTTATATCTTCGGGAAAATTAAAACATATAGAATGAAAGTAAAATTGTTATTTGTATTGATATTCATGGTATCCACCCTGAATCTTTTCTCACAGAAGAAAGTAAAGCTTGAAAACAGGTCAGACAGTATCTCTTATGCTATCGGTGTGAGTATGCAGCAGGGAGTCGCACAATTTGACAGTACCCTGGATTATAAACTGGTTGCGGCAGGACTGATCGCAGCCTCGGAAGGTAAGGCAAAAATGGGATTTGAAGATGCCAACGCCTATATTTCCCTTTGTGTTGAAGAGGAAAGTGCTTCCAAAAACAAGGATAACGTGTTAAAGGGTAAACAATTTCTTGCTGAGAACAGTAAAGCTGAAGGAGTGGTCCAAACCGAATCCGGGCTTCAGTATATTTTAAAGAAACTGGGAGACGGGCC
>CAYSAH010000113.1:0-9766 GCA_964428945.1 uncultured Bacteroidaceae bacterium
CGGCTGTTCGGGGACATTGCCGCTGCGATCATTGAAAACGGGAATGAAGCTGAATCAGAATACCTCCTGGAAAGGGTCTCCGAACTGGCCGATGATCCGCTCGATCTTAACCATGCAAGCGAGGACCGGATAAATGCCAGCGGGCTCTTTTCCCCCTTCCAGGTATACGGAATACTAAAATACCGTGAAAAATACGGCCCTTTTTTCAGCATTTACGAACTCGCCTCCATCCCGGGATTTCGCGAGGAATTCCTTGTAAAGATCTCCCCCCTGCTCTCGTGCCCTGCAGAAATGCAGCACCAGGAAAACAAGAGAAATACAGGAATGTTGCTTTCCAACCTTTCCTTGCGGCTTCCTGAAGCCGGTGGTTTTCAAAAAAGCGACAGCCTGCATGCCTATTATCCCGGTTCACCCTTAAAGAATTCGGATCGCCTGCTTTACCATTTCGGGGATCACTGGACGGCAGCAGCAACATATGAAAAGGACGCCGGTGAATGCCCGACAAACAACAAACTCCCGGAACACCTGGCCGCTTATGTCCGCTACGATTCAGAAAAATTCCTCAGGGAACTGATCATCGGGAATTACAGGCTGCACAGGGGAATGGGTCTTGTCCACGGACTTGGATTTAACAGCAGGAGTCCCGGAGTGGCCCTGGATGGATTCAGGAGATCATATGCAAAGCCTTTTGCTTCTGCTATGGAGTACGATTATTATCGGGGCATCTATGCCGAGGCCGGTATTGGCAGGTGGACCATGGACATCTTCTGGTCGCTGAAGAATGAAGATTACTCATTGTTCAACTTTGATGCCGAAGGAGACCTGTTCGAGGGTATCAGGAAGACCGGCATGCACAGGACATCTGTAGAAAAAGGGGGAATTGCCCTTGCCCGGAATCATTCGGCCGGCTTGTCTTTAAACAGGTCATTTGAAAGGTGGAACATGGGCATTGCCTCAACACATTCGGTTTTAAATCTAAGTCAACGTGGAATGGATTCTGTCGGGATCATCCAGCCCTTGTCAACGGGCAGGCACAATCTCTCTTTATATGGCGTTGGATTCGGACCCGGCTACGAAATCTTCGGAGAGTTTGCAACGGATCAGGATTTTCGTTACAGCCTTCTGCTGGGAGGAAAATACGTGATCAATCCGGCCCTTTCCACATCTTCATCCCTGCGCAGGTACCAGGCTGGCTACACTGCACAAACGCCATCGGCTCCGGGTTCCGGAAGCTCTCCCGGAAATGAATCAGGGCTGAATTTCAGCCTGTCGCTGGTCCCCTTTCCCTTCGCTGAGATTCTATTCCTGGCAGACCTTTCAAGGAAATTGGAATTCCGGGAAGCAGGTTCATCACCAGGATGGAACATGTATAAGCTGGCCACCTTCTCTTACAGTTTTAATGAAGGACCTGAAGTGGAATTCAGGATCACTTCAAGGTCATATACCAGCATTGAGAAAGTGGATTCACCTGGAAACGGAAAAAGCAAGGAGGTGCAAACAGATCATTACCGCTTCAACTACAAATTCGGGCTGAGCGAAAAAATAAACCTGCAGGGGAGATTTGAATTATCGCAATACAAAACAGGGAAGGAGAAAAGGACCGGAACCCTGGTTTATCAGCAGATCGCTTTTAAGCCAAACCGGCGGTTCAGCATAACTTACCGCTATCTTTTATTCGATATCGATGAATGGGACAACCGGATCTACACCTATGAACCCGGGGTAAGGTACAGTTTCCTTTTCCCTGCCTGGTCTGGTACAGGCACACATAATGTCTTGCTTCTGTCATCAAAACCCGGCCATCGTGTTACACTTCGGGGAAAGATGGGATACACGCAATATGCCCATAAGCGCGAAACCGGATCAGCTTATGACGAACGAAAAGGCGATCATATATTGGACCTGGAATTTCAGGTTCAATTTGATCTGTGATGCTAAATGAAGAAAGGCTGGCCTAAGCTTCGTATCACTTAGTAATTCTTTGTGACACTTTGTGCAATAGCTATTACACAAAGGGGCACAAAGAAGACACAAAGAAGCACAAAGAGGATCAATAGCCTAAGGCTGGCCAGGTAAGACCTAGTATTCCTCCCTCTTCTTTCTCCTGGCGCTGCGTGCTCCCCTGCCACCAAAGAATCCCCAGCCGCCGGAACCGAGCACAAAACCGAATGCATACCAGAACCCATTGTTGTTCGGAGCGTAGACGGACACATCCTCCCGCCAGATCATCGCGATCAGGTCTATCGGTGCAATGATCCCGTGCCACAGGCCGTTCCAGAACCCGTAGGTTTTACCCTCCAGGCATTGAGAAACGTCAAGGTTGTTGGAGCAGCCGGCAATGACAAAAATTAAAACGACCGCTGCGACGAAATATGGAAGGAAATTTCCGGATTTGATTGTTCTCATCTTTTTTGGATTAGTTACAGGATGAAAGTTAACAAATTTCGAGCCAGGAAAAAAGTACTCCTAATCAAACTTAAGATCCTTGACATTCAGCTGGAGGCTTTTCCTTCCCCTGTATTCATTTTCCTCCACGGAGTAGCAGATATCGAATGATTTTCCGTGGGTAATCTTGTCCATTTTCTTTCCCATCTGGAAAGCAATGGCTGCAAACTCCCGGTAAGGGTTGGCCTCCTGGACCAGGTTCAGTTTAAGGTGGTCGCCTTCACTCCCCACACGTTTTCCGTTTCCGTTGTCCGACACATTTTCAGTGAAAAACACCGGTGCCATGTTCTCCGGTCCGAAGGGACTGAATTGTTCGAGTACCCTTAGAAACTTATCATCAATATCTTCAAGCTGAAGTTCCGTATCGATTTCCACAACGGGAATGAGCATGTCTGGGTCGATTGTTTCACGGACATATTCCTCAAAACGTTTTGTAAAAGCTTTAATATTGCTTTCTTTCATTGTGAGCCCGGCTGCATATTTATGTCCGCCGAAATTCTCCAGCAGGTCGCTGCAGGATTCGATCGCCTGGTAGAGGTCAAAACCGACCACCGATCGTGCAGAGCCTGTTGCCAGTCCGTTCGATTTGGTGAGGATCACCGTTGGCCTGTAATAGTGTTCCATCAATCGTGAGGCAACGATACCGATGACTCCCTTGTGCCATTCCGGGTAATATAGAACTGTGGATTTTTGTTCCTGCAGGGATTTATCTCTCTGTATCATTTCAACGGCTTGTCTTGTTATGGATGTATCCACATCCCGTCGCTCGGTATTGATGCTGTTGATATTCCTGGACATGGCCATGGCCTGGTCCATATCTTCACATACCAGCAGTTCGACAGCGGTTCTTCCAGATTCCATCCTGCCTGCAGCATTGAGGCGCGGTCCGATCTTGAAAACAATCTCTTCAATATTCATATTGTTTTCATTGAAGCCTGCAATATTTTTAATTGCCTTGAGGCCAATCCGCGGTGACCCCGAAAGCTGTTTCAGCCCGAAGTGTGCGAGGATCCGGTTCTCTCCATTGATGGGTACGATATCTGAGGCGATGCTCACCACAACAAGGTCCAGGAAATGGTTTATCCTGTCAAACTCCAGTCCCAGTTTTTCTGCAAGGGCCTGAACAAGTTTAAATCCGACCCCGCAACCTGAAAGTTCTTTATAGGGGTAGGCGCAATCTGCCCTTTTCGGATCCAGAACAGCAACCGCTTCGGGCAGAATTTCACCCGGGGTATGGTGATCACAAACAATAAAATCAATTCCTTTTGATCTTGCATAGGCAACCTTTTCAACCGCCTTAATCCCGCAATCGAGAGCGATGATCATCCGGCATCCTTTTTCACTGGCATAGTCGATCCCCTTCGTTGAGACACCGTAACCCTCGTTATAACGATCGGGAATATAATAATCGATATTTTTCAAATGGTCCTTCAGGAAGGAATACATAAGGGCAACAGCCGTTGTGCCATCCACATCATAATCGCCGTAAACCAGGACCCCTTCATCGCTTTTTATGGCAGTCAGGATCCTTTCAACGGCCTTATCCATGTCCTTCATCAGGTAGGGATCATGCAGCTGGCTCAGTTCGGGACGGAAAAATGTCTTTGCTTCATCGAAGCTTCTTATCCCGCGCTGGACCAGGAGGTTTGCAAGTACCTTATGGATGCCAAGTGCCCTGCTAAGCGCAAGCACTTCGGCCTCAGGGCCCTGTGATTTTATGTTCCATTTTTTGTCCATTCCTCATGAAACGATTAAGTGCAAAATTAATATAATTGATGGTCTTTGAACTGCCTTTAGAGCTATTAATGGATTCTAAATTACAAAACGCTTAATCCCTTCTTTCAAATATGAAACATTAAAGTTTAACAAGAGTCCAAGCCTATAATTCCCGAGTTTCATATATGTTAAAATCTGAGCATAGTGAACATCTGTAAATTGTTCCACGGTCTTGATTTCTATGACAACCTTGTCTTCAACCAGCAGATCAATCCGATAGCCATGATCCAATTTAACTTCTTCGTAAATTATTGGCATGGGGACTTCCTTCCTGACTGCTAATCCAAGCTTTTTTAACTCGTAAAACATACATTCCTGATAGGCTGATTCCAGCAAGCCGGGGCCAAGTGTTTTATGCACTTTTATGGCGCAACCTATGATTTTTTGTGTTAATTCATTGTCTTCCATAATTTTTATGTTTTATTAATAATTGTTACACTGAGGTCCACAGAGAAGCACAGAGGTCCACAGAGAGTTTATTGTAGCTCTGTGAACCTCTGTGCTTCTCTGTGTATCTCTGTGGAATAGTGTTTCCTATTCTATTAATGTGTTAAAGCCCTCAATTATCTGTTTTATTATTAATATTTTTTGAATTTTCACATTCATCTTTTCCGCCTATCTTTGCAGCATTATTTGAAAACAAAGAAAAATGTCTGATCACCACCTATCCGAGCAGGAACAGATCCGCCGCCAGTCCCTTGAAGAAATCCGCCAACTTGGTATTGATCCCTACCCTGCTGCCATGTTCCCCGTATCCCATCATGCAGCTGATGTACTGGATAAATTTGAAAAAGAGGAAGCCTCCCTGAAAGGAATTACGCTCGCCGGGCGCATCATGAGCCGGCGTATTATGGGAAGCGCCTCTTTCGCCGAGCTGCAGGATGAATCCGGCCGCATACAGTTTTATGTCCGCCGGGACGACATCTGCCCGGGAGAAGACAAGACCATGTACAATGTCGTTTTCAAGCGACACATGGACATCGGTGATTTCGTCGGGATAAAAGGATTTGCATTCAGGACCCAGATGGGTGAGATCTCAGTTCATGTTGAAGAGCTTACCCTCCTCAGCAAATCGATCAGGCCGCTGCCGGTGGTAAAGGAGAAAGACGGTCATATTTTCGACCAGGTGACCGACCATGAATTCAGGTACCGCCAGCGTTACGTGGACCTCGTGGTGAACCCGGAGGTACGGGAAGTATTCAGGAAAAGAACTCAGATCTATACCTCCCTCAGGGAACTCTTCAACAGCAAGGGTTACCTGGAAGTGGAGACCCCGGTGCTGCAGCCCATCCCGGGAGGCGCTGCTGCACGTCCCTTCATCACCCACCACAATACCCTTGACATGCCACTCTACCTGAGAATCGCCAACGAACTTTACCTAAAGCGGCTGATCGTCGGAGGCTACGACGGGGTATATGAATTCTCAAAAGATTTCAGGAACGAGGGAATGGACCGCACGCACAATCCCGAGTTTACCGTTATGGAGATCTACGTAGCCTACAAGGACTACAACTGGATGATGGACTTCACCGAAGAGATGATCAGGAAAGTGGGCCGGGATTTGCATGGTGAAGCCATTGTGAAATTGGGAGAGCACACCATCGATTTTGAAAAGCCCTTTAAGCGCATCACCATGGTCGATGCCATAAAGGAATATACAGGTTATGATATTACGGGCAAATCGGAAAGCGAACTGCGGGAAATCTGCAAAGCATTGCATATCGAAACGGATGCCTCCATGGGAAAAGGCAAACTTATCGACGAAATCTTCGGAGTAAAGTGTGAACCACATTACATCCAGCCTGCTTTTATAATGGATTACCCCGTGGAGATGTCGCCCCTTTGCAAAAAGCACCGCGATAACGCCGAGTTCACCGAACGTTTCGAACTGATGGTGAACGGCAAGGAACTCTGCAATGCCTATTCAGAGCTCAACGACCCCATCGACCAGCTGAATCGTTTTAAAGAGCAGCTTAAATTGTCTGAAAAAGGCGACGACGAGGCTATGTTTATCGATATGGACTTTGTCCGTGCCCTCGAATACGGCATGCCCCCCACCTCGGGCATGGGCCTGGGGATGGACAGGCTGGCCATGCTGATGACGAACAATACGAGCATCCAGGATGTGCTGTTTTTCCCGCAGATGAAACCGGAGGCAGGTAAAAAGGAAGAAGTAAAAAGTAAAAAGGAGCCCACCGCCGCTGAAGCTGTGGAGCACAGGGCGCAGGGCACAGGGAACAGGGAAGAGGCAGTCGAAACTGACCTGACCGATGAGGAAAAGCTTGTTATGAAACTACTTGCAGAGAAATCACCCATTGATCTGAATGAATTAAAAGGCCAGACAGGCCTGAGCAATAAGAAGTGGGATGCGGCGATTAAAGCGCTGCGGGGAAAGGAGCTTGTGACGGTGGAGAAGAACGAGGATCCGCCTTCGCTGATGCTGCGTTTGTTATAGGTGCCCGCCTTCGCCAGGGCTGCGGCGGACAAAGCAGGGATTGTTTGTTGGGTTGGTTTAGAAAGGAAAAAGTAATAGGGGACTCTGATTGAGTTCAGATGCTTTTTTTGTCCCTGGTTTGGACCTTGAGACACCAGCATAAATCATTTTATCCAGGCTTATATCCAATTCGATTCCTTTTCTTGAAGTCTGTCTTTAACTGATCCTCAGATTTAAGCTTCTTCAGATAAGCGAAAATAGCATCTATCTTTTTATCATGATCATCATATTGTCTGCCTATATTCTCCAACTTCCTCAGAATATCCTTATTGGAAAGAACAAAGGATAGCTTTTTAGTAAACATTCTGATGATTTGAATATTCACCTTTATTGCTCTTTCACTAAAAAGAACAGCAGACAACTGAGCAACCCCCTCCACGGTAAAGGCAAATGACCTTTACCTTAATCCCATTTTATCTCCATTGGAGGTGCCAAATTGGCGTCTCCAATTTTCGAATTCCTCCTCTTTAAGCTCAAACATAAAATCTTCCGGAAAACGAAGTTCATTTCTTCTGACCTGTCTTTTTAAGTTTAAAGTTTCAACCCCTTGTTCAGTAAAGGCAGATGGAAGGACAGGGCGATATTTCAAGTATCTAAAACCTTAGCGCCAATCCAATGCCAGTATCCTGTATGATAAGATTAAGATATGCTGCACTGGGTTTTGCGATAGTGGCATTATATGTATCGACTGCTTTTCTATGTTTCAAGCTTCCTATGTTACTCAGGGTAAGCCACCCAACTGCAAGACTTCCTCCTATGATAAGTCCTTTCTTTGCCAATTGCTCGCTTTCCGGCGGATCCAGTGGCCTTCCTTTGATTGCTGTATAGATCAATACGCCGAGCACTGAATATTGCAATATGCTGCCTGCTACAATAAGACCCTGTCCCTGGTTGTAGTATTCCAAAGGTTCAGGATAAGCTTCAAATATGGTCCTTATCTCCGGATCGGACAGTCTACTGTTATTCCGCCTGATGCCAAAGCGATATTCCAGGGGAACAGGGATGACTTCAACAGGCTTCTCAATTTTGTCCTGAGTTGTCTCAGGAGATTGAGGTATTTGAGTCTGACCCGGGTTGACCACAACTTCATTGAACACATCCTTGGAACCATTAGCATATTTGATCATAAATACGGTGGATTTCTCAATGTTGTATAACGGACCGTTCGGATTATCGATTCTCCTGTATTTAATATGGTCCAGACCAATCTCATTAACTAAGGCCTGAATCTCATCACCGGAACGAAGAATGATCAGATCCTGTGATATTACAGGCAAAGTGAACATAGCACAGAGTATTGCTGCAGTCAGCGAAAGGAACTTTTTTTTCATGTTTTAAATCTTTATTGTTAGCGTGGATTTAGTCCAAATATATACCAGATTATAAATAATTGGATGGGGCCCTGATGAATATTTATTAACTGTCTGGGCAAAAGGCAAAAGTAATAAGGAACCCACCTCCGCTGAAGCTAAGGCGGACGGGGCGCAGGGAACAGGGAACAGGGAAGAGGCTGTTGAAACTGACCTCACCGATGAGGAAAAGCTTGTGCTGAAACTTTTGCAGGAGAAATCACCCATGGAACTGAATGAACTTTAAGCCCAAACCGGGCTGAGCAATAAGAAGTGGGATGCGGCCATTAAAGGACTGCGGGGAAAGGAGATGGTGGCGACGGAGTACCGGGCAAAGTTCGGACTATAAACCATCCGCCAGGGGTGGAGTGCTCATGAGGTATTTATGAAATATATTCCCGATTTTTGAGGTGCAGATTTAAGGCTGCACCTGGCAATGCGGCTGGATCGATAATTCTGCCGTAATAGCCGAAGCATGCCAGGTCTCATACAGAGCCAGCACAGACAAGGCATGTTACAGAAGTTGCATCCTAGGTCTCAAGAGGAAAGAGCTTTGGATAAAGCTTAATGGCTATGAGTCCTGCGACATACATGCTCAAACCGAACATGCCTGATACCCAGAACATCGATGAATGAAAATCTCCCATTGAATCCTGAATCAATAAGGCTATGGTCATGGCAAGAGAAGCATTTCTCAATCCAGTCTCAAGAGAAATCGCCCTGATCTGGAAATTAGAAACCTTCAGCAAAAATGGAACCAGTGCTCCTACGACCATACCTGATAATGTAAGTAGTAAAATCATAGAGTAGAAACTAAATCCATACCTTTCTGTATCAGAAAATCCTTCAATGTTGTTAATAATCCCTGCAACGATCAGGAATAGCAAGGCAATAATCCCTAGAATATTAAAAACCGGAATAAGCTTCTTTGCCAGGGTTTCCTTATATCGCCTGAATACCATCCCAATGGCCAGCGGTACAATAACCAACACAACAATGGTAGATGTTATTTGTCCGGTTGGTACTTTTACATCCGGAATATTTGAACAATATGCATTTAGCAGAAGAGGTACAAAGAGTATTGACAGGATAGTTGAAAGTGAGGTTAGAGATACCGAAAGCGCCACATCGCCTTTTGCATAATGGGTCATGAGATTTGAGGTAACCCCACCGGGGGTTGCTGTTATCAGTATCATTCCAACATATATGTACGGATAGTTCTCATGAAACCCCAGCAGGTAACCAAACCCGGCTGCAACAAGCGGCATAATTCCAAATTGAAGGATTTCGCCAACAATAAATCCTTTTGGTTTTGTGATAACAGCTGCAAAATCTTTAGCTGTCAGAGTTAGTCCCATTCCTACCATCACAAGAAACAGCATCAGGATTATAGCAATTCTAAAGACCTTGTCGAAGGTTGGTTGTACCGGTGTTGTTATGAATTGAGCGAAATAGTATACCTTCCCTTCGACCTCTTTTTCCAGCAATAAAACATTGAATATCAACTTGCTTTCCATAAGTTCATCCAGACCTGCATACTCTGGGCTTGCTCTGTCCGGAATATTCAGCAGGAATATTTCACCTTTTGCAGCACTCCTGATGAAATAGATTTTGCTTTCATCATCCTTCCCTTCCCTGCTTGAAGTCAGAAGGCGTAAGTGCCCCCTGAACTCTGCCTGCTTTGCATTTTGCCAATCACCTT
>CAYSAH010000114.1:0-8776 GCA_964428945.1 uncultured Bacteroidaceae bacterium
AAAGGGAAACAGCTGATTTTAACTGATGAGTTAAAAACAATCCTTCAGTCATCCGATTTGATTGTTGTAAATTTAGAAGGACTGGTTACCCAAAACAAGAGGTTCCTGGCGCTTTCCCATGAAAACCAAATTCTGGATATAATTGCCGGGTTTTCTGACAAAGCCGTAAAGCTTATCAATGTAGCCAACAATCATTCCGGCGATTTCGGAATAGATGAATTTTACAATTCAATTGAAAAAATAAAAGCGTATAATTTCCCAGTTGTGGGCTTTGACAATTATACAAGCTTCCAAATGGAGAATGTGAACCTCTACAGCAGTTCCTACTGGTCAAACCAGGAATTCAATACGATAAATAAATTCACTTATAAAGACTATGAGTATATAAATTCCAAAGTATTGCCCGGATATTTTAACCTGTTTTTGCCGCATTGGGGCTATGAAATGCAATTGTATCCCACCAATAAACAAAAGAATTTTACAAAGCAGCTGAATGACTGGGATATGATTATTGGAAATCATAGTCATTGTCCACAACCCATTGATCGTTTACCCGGATCCAAAAACAGGTTTGTAGCCTACTCTCTTGGAAATTTTTGCTATTCCCATTATAATCCAAATCATTATAGTGGTGCGATATTAAAAGTATCCATCGATACCGGAACAGATCCTAAAATTCTGGATTATGAGTTTCATTTAACAAGTATGGATAACAGGCATGACAAGATCATTGTGAGTCACATCCGGAACCTGGAATATGGAAAACTGCGAAAAACAAAACTCAGTTTGACTGCTCAAAACGGACTCAGGTCCATTTTACTTAAGGCTCAGTAGCATTATTAATGAATCGTTTATCCTAATGCATTAGGGTAAAATACAGGATATTTTTACTGTTCCTTTTGAAATACCTGATCCATGCAATTTCCCGCCTGATCTGAATTTTTCTTAATCTTCAAATACGAAATCACGGCTTATCCAAAAGTAATTTATAAGTCTTTTACAATTACATGACTTGTCCAGAATTTTGTACTCCTTTCAAATTCACTTTTCGACTGGACTCCTTTACCAGGTAACGGTGGAGCTAATATCCCGGGGAAGAAAGTAATTATTTCATATCCTTCATCTGTCTTTTCCAAAATTATATTCAGATCCCAGGTGCTTGACGGCATAACATTATAATTGCAGAATAATAATCCGTCCATCTTTTTAACGAAAGTTCTTGCTGATCCAGGTAATTCCTCGAGGCTTATGATCCGGTCCCATCCTATACCTTCAGGAAATTGATCAGGACTGAACCCGAGTTGAATTTCAATTCTTTTACCGTTTTCTCTTACATGTCGAAGCTCATACAGGTCCGGATTACTAAGTCTTCCGATCACCGAAAAGGGATTATTTGCGAATGTTGGATGAAATTTAGAGACATTTTTAGCTAAGCTCTCCTCGATACCTTCAATATTCTGATACTGATGCAGAAATTGCTTGACAAAGGCTTCATCGATGGAGGAAAAATGTTTCATGGTATGAAACTGTCTTTCCGGGCCAAATTGAAATTGAGAGGCCTTTTCCAAAATATTTTTTATATCTGACATGTTATCTTCTTCGTTCATAAAAAATCAGAAATATTAACGCAATATAATGAAGTCTTAAAGTTTTGCTTTGCTAGGCTATATTTCAATAACCCGGTAAAATATTCTTGTTGAGAATTGCAGAAACATTGCCAGGATTGAGCTGGTTGATTTCAGCTACTTAAATTACATATAAGAACTTAAAATTTTAACCCAAAAATTATCACATCATCCACCTGTGCCAGTTCTCCCTTCCATTCTTTAAAAACTTTTAAGAGTTTTTCCTTTTGCATTGCCATTGGCTCATGCGACACGGAAAGCAGCAATTCCTTCAACTCCTTGTACTTAAATTTCTTTCCTTCCGGACCCCCAAATTGATCAGGGAATCCATCGGAAAAAAGGTAGATCACATCATTCTTGTGAACCTGCAGCTGATGATTCGTAAATGGTTTTTTTCCGTGATCATGAATAGAAATTGGCATCCTGTCGGCCTTTACCTCTTCCAATATTTTATTACTGACCAGGTACATCGAGTTGTAGGCCCCTGAAAACTGAAGGCTGCCGGTAGTTTTATCATAAACACATAAGCCCATATCCATCCCGTCCTTTTGTTCCCCTTCCATTCCTGATTGATGCAGGGAACGTATAATATTTATGCGCAACTCATTCAGTATTTCATTGGCTTTCAAATCATTCATCCTGTTTACAATCTCATTCAAATAGGAGACTCCCATCATGCTCATGAATGCTCCGGGGATACCATGCCCGGTACAATCAGCTGCCGTAAACACTAATTTATCCTCCTTTTGAGTAGCCCAATAGTAGTCTCCACTGACTACATCCCTTGGCAGGAACAAGATAAAATGTTCAGGGAGGATCATTTTCAAATAGTCATCGGGAGGCAGGACTGCACGCTGTATCCTTTCTGCATATTTTATACTGGCATTTATTTCATTACTTTTCTCTTCAATTTCATCATATGCAGCTTTGAGCTCAACATTTCTTAGTTGGAATATTTCGGCTTCTTTGCGTGATTGCTCGGTTGCAAAAACAATTTGCTGATTTTTAAGCCTGTTATGGCTCTCGAGGTTGTTGACCTCTTTTTCAAGTTCAAAGGACTTCTTTAAATGCGCAAGGGCCCTCTCCGGTTTACCGATTGACTCATAATATAATCCAATTGCTTCGTAAACATTTACAAGCAGCGGTTTTGCATTCATCTGTTCAGCAATGCTAAGTGCTTTATGAAGATAGTAATCAGCATTTTCTGTGTCGTTCAGTTCAAGAGAAGCCTTCCCGATGCCCAGCATGCATAAAAGTTCGAGGCGTTTTTCCTGTTGCTTCCTGTTCAGCTCAATTCCCTTTTCATAAAACACAATTGCTTCAGAATACTTTTTCATTTTCTCCAGCAGGCTTGCAATTCCCAGGTAGGTCCACGGAAGACCGCTATGGTCCTCTATTTTTTTCCTTAACTCCAGGCTTTGGTCGTAATACTCCATGGCCCGCTCCAGTTCTCCGGAAAGAGCGTAGGTTCTTGCGATCAGGTTGAGCGAGGAGGCCACTGCCTTCTCATTTTTCAATTCGCGTCTGATCGCAATACTTTTTTCGAGAACTTTCAAGGACTGTCCGAAATCACAAAGCCTGCTGTATATAAGTGCCAGGGTCGAAAGTCCGTCTCCTTCACCCTCCCTGTAACTGATCTCGCTTGCAGATTCAACCGCCTTTTGTGCATGCTTTAGTGCCGTTTCATAATTTCCGTAGCTTTCGTGGACCATGGCCAGGAAATTATGAGCTTTGGAAAATCCCTCTTCCGGGTCTGATGAAGACTCAAAATAATCAAGAGACTCGAGCAGCAGCCTGATCACCTCTTCATCGAGGGCAGTCAGGTAGCGACTTACTGCCTGGTTCAATTTCGCATATGCCTCTCCCCGCCTGTACTCCAGTTTTTTTGAAGCTTCTAAAGCGGCCAATGCCATTTCAAGGCCTTCACCGGAGCGTTCGTAGCGCACCAGCCAGGAAAGCTCGTTCATGGCATCCACCTTTTCCAAACTGTCCTGCAAAGACGAAATTCTGTTCCGGATCAGGATAATTTTTTCCTCCATGGGAAGGGAGTGTATTGTAATTTGTTTTAAATTAGATTATTATAAATGTAAGAAATTTCTGAGATATGGTCGCCAAAATGAAGAAAAAGGAGGCTTTACAAAAAAAGGAAAGCAAGTTATCTGTCTTTTTCTCTGAATTCTCCCTGACAAAGAAAAACAGGCGGCGCTTGTGGATCATGTTCGGCATAGGTATCCTGTTCCTGATCGGTCTTTTTTTTACCAGTGACACTGATACTCTTTGGATATTTTTCATTCCTCTGTCAATAATCTTTGCCTTTTACCCTATCGGGATAATTTTGATTATAAATGACAAATATGCTGCCAGGAACCTCATGGTAATAATTGCTATTATTATTATAGGAGTATTTTTTAAGAAAATGCACTGGCCAGGTGCAGGCCATATTTTCACTTTAACACTTATAACCTTAAGTTGCGGATATTTTTTTCTCGCTTTAAAAAACTACTTTTCAATAAAAAACAATACCTATCTAAGAATAGTAAGCACATTGGGTGCCTTATTCATATCCTTAATGTCCACAGGTATGGTCTTTAAGATGCAACACTGGCCAGGTGCAGGAATAATGTTGCTGGTCTCCCTCGTTCCTTCATTAATTTTCACCATGCTTGTGCTGGTAACTTTGCCAGGATCTGATTATATCAGGTGGCAGAAAGAACACAAATTTATGTTTTCGAGAAAATTACTGATCCCATGGATATTCTATCTAATAGTATCGGGAGTGGCTTTCCTGGTTCCAAAGGACATTGATAATAAATTGTTCTATGGTTCTTCTGATAAAAAGATCCCTTTTAAAATGGAACAATATGAGATTGAACAGGTCGATGGACTGGAGCAGAATCAATAGCTAACCCAATCCCTTGGTTCATAATCAAGATCTCCAAAGATTTTTTGCCTCCAAACCAGGTATACTATTTCAGTCGGATCGATAATGTGTTTTTCCAGACTGTTGCCACGAATGGAGAAAATAGACTTACTGTCGTTTGAATATACCGGATTTGTTCCTTCGAAAGCAAACAGGGGATAATGATCCGAAGCAATGATATTAATTTCCTTCTCTCCTTCCACAACCGTTGCAAGACTTCTTGTATCTGGTGCAGGGACCAGGAAATCATATCTTACAGGTCCGCTCTCTTCAAGTTTATTGAACAAGTCACGACTAAGCACTGCATCCACTAGTTTAAAATCCTTATTAAAATCACTGGAAGGATCGTGCACAAGGTTAAGATTTGTCTTTTTCGTCAGACTATCCGGATCAAGTTCATCCTCTCGAAGTCGTAATACCAATATTCTTTCACCTTTTGCAAAATAGGCATCCGATTCACTTCCATTGGCACTTTTAAATAACCTATATCTCATATCATAATAATATCCGGGGAAATACAACATTTTCCTATTATCGTTTATCTCCCCTTTTAGATTCATAATTGTGGTAGTACTATCCTCAGCTGCAGACAGGATATAATTACTTTCACTATTGAACTGACAGCTCCAGATATTCACATTTGAAGCCCGATCAATGGTAGTATAAATTTGGAATTGAGCCGAATTTCTATTGTAGTACCAGATAAGTATCATCCCGTCACTGTTTCCAGCAGCCAGGAATCTTCTGTCAGGTGAAATATCAATTGTATTAAGGGAATTCTTACTATCATCAAGCACCTGGGATATATTACCCAGGGTATCGTATAGTAGCACCTTGTTTTCCCGGATCGCAGCAACAATGATTTCCTTTCTGCAAGTGAAATCAAAAAGGTATTTATCATTTACTTTATTGGGACTTGTCTTTATTTTGAAAGAATTGACTCCATTGATCCCACATATGTTAATAGTACTGTCATCCAATAACATCCCTGCATATTCATTGTTATCTGACATCCTCATTCGTTTAATCGGCTGCCCTTCGATGTTTTTTGACCAGATCTCCCGTCCAACCAGGCTCCATACTTTTGCATCGTTATTCTGGAGCCAGCCAAATAAATATTGACCGTCGGATGATAGGTCAAGATATTCGACAGGATATTTTTCCGGTTCAAAATTAAAAAGGGCTTTTTGAACATCCGGTTCCTTTTCCAGCTTTTTATTGAAAGCACTAATTAATACATTCTTTGAGATACTGCTTGAGGTATCCTGCTGGTAGGCATTGGCAGCAAAATCCAGACCGAGTTCCGGGAGTCCTTCCTCCATGAGTTTTGCATTAAGTGCAAAATATCGAAGATCATTACTAACGGATTTCTGGTTATAATAAATGACGAAAGCTGCCACAAAAAGAATGAATCCAGCTATCGATATAGCAATTATCTTTCTAAATGAGCGTTTTGCTGCATCAATATCGTACCTGCTTCGATCAACAAAATCCTGCAATTCTTCTACCAAGAATAAACGATCTTGGTAGGGTTCAATATACTTGAGGTCCTCTTCAGATAAAACAGTCTTCCTGGATTGATAGGTACTATATGCATTCTCAATGAAGAGCCTCACCTCCATTAATTCCTTCTCTACCAGCGTTATCTTCTCATAGATCTTGGCAGCCAGGCTGTCGTGACGCAGTTCGTAACGGCTATTTTCATCCTTTTCCCTCAGGATGCGCAGGTCCACAAACTTATTGATCAGCTGTTTCAGATCTTCTTCAGGAACATCATTTCCCAACGATTTACATGATTCATGTACCTCTTCGCGGGTAATTTGGCGCTTTGTACCTTTTATTGACACAAAAGACTTCAGTATTGCAAGACCGGCTTCCGGGTCAGCAAGTTGTGCGATCTGATCTTCCAGGAAGGAGCCCAGAAGATCACCTACGTTACCAAGCTGATCGAGATGGGACAGGGTGAAAGAAACGGAGCCCCCTTGCGCCTCGAGCCTTGCACCTTCCGCCTCCTTTCCTCTGCCTTGAGCCAGTTTAAAGATCTTATCCAAATATACCTGAAGATAGGTTAGCTCCACCTCATTCCCCTCCGGAACCAGCCTGGTCATCAAAGCTTCTTCAAATCCTGCTTCCAATCCAATTCCATTCACCTTGCACGGACCCTCAATCACCTCCATCGCCATTGCCCTGCTCATCTTCTCCACCCGCATGCGGTTCTTCATGATCTCAGGCACTACCCGCTCAAACTCTGTGATATTGGCCAGGTACTCCTCCCTTATCGAAAATAGCATTTTGCACTGCACCTCGGCCTCCATGATTGCCTTCACTATGGAGATAAACTCTGACCTCTCCTCCCTGCTCCCAAAAATAAACAGCTCCTCGAACTGGTCGAAGATGAGGTAGATTGGTTTAAAGTGATCCAGGTAGACGGACTTTATTTTTTTTACAATATCCTTGCTCGCAACACCACTTTTTACTTTTTGACTCGGCTTTGCCTCATCGAGCTCCTCCTTTGTCGTCGGTTCCTTTTTACTTTTTACTTCAAAATCAAACTGTTCCAACTGTCGATACAGACTCTCAACCATCCCCCCTCCCCGCCTCACGAAAATTGGCAGCCAGTCGGAATCATTGATCTTATTCCCCAAACCGCAGTCGATCAGCGAGCTCTTTCCTGTACCACTCACTCCGTACAGCAACAGGATCTTGCTCTCGAATACTTTGTGATAGAGTTCTTCTATCTCCCGGTCGCGCCCGAAGAAGATGGCCCGGTCGGCTTTGGTGTAGGAATCGAGGAACTTGAAGGGGCTGTTCATAGTGATTTTTCGTTTTTAGACTATTACACAAAGAGGTTTGCAGCTTGCACAAAGAAGATACAAGTGGCACAGAGATAAATAATAGTTCCTGTTTCTGTGGCTCAATTCCATCAATCTTTTAAGCTTTTGGAGGTTCTGCAGGGACAGGAGTGCCTGTGATTTCAGCCACAAGTTCCTTGTATTCTTCAAGTAAGGATTCATAGTTACTCAATGACCTGAGATCGCACCTTTCAGTAACTTCAGTTCCTATGAACATGAGCTGTCCGTTGCGAAACTTGGTGTACAAGAAAACATCTTTCTTGATGCTGAACTTGTCCTTATCGTCAATGATCTCGCCATTGGTATCGATTATCAGAGGGGAAAGATTCAGGTAGTCGTCCATCGATTTTAATGATTTCATCATCAATACTGCACTTGACTCAGAAAAAGCTGATTCCTCGATCTCCTTGGCAGTGAAATCAGAATCCGAGCTGTTCAGCAGATCCACAATGTGTTTAAAATGCGCTTCCTTGTATTTGGGCTTATTTACCTTGATCTCTCTCACCGAAACCAGCCTGTACTTCGCAAGAAAGGCCATTTTAAGCAAGATCAGGGTCAGTTTTTCTTCGTATTCAACACAGCGCTTTTCGATCTCTTCCTGCGTAAGGTTGATCTGGTAATGCCCGATCTCATTTCTTTCAGGTACCCAGAAATCAAGGGCAGCAAAGAATTTCTTTTCAAAATTCTCACCTATTTCTTCCAGGAACCAGGCTGTCCCCTGCTCGCTGTACATTGTTCCGATGGCCCTGATGATCCAGGTGAAATTGCCAAGACTAAGCACAGAAAAACGTGCTTCAAAATCCTTTGAGAAGGACTCCGGGATCTTAACTTTTCCCTGCTTTTTATCGTGCCATAATTGGGCAATCATTACAAATGAAATGAATTGCATGGAACGTTCTATGGTTTTAAATATCTGGTCGAGACGCATACGGTCAAGCTGCCGCATGGATCCGGAAAAGAGGCGGCGCAATTCAACCCCGATGGGCCAGGGAAAATTCTTGATCACCTGGTCTCCAAGGATACGATAATCCACTTCCTCTTCATCCTCATCAACCATTGTGAATTTTGCCAGGGAGGGCTTGAATTTTAGCATTTCTGCAAAAACCGACCTGATCAGGTCTTCATTTAGTTGGGCCATAAAAATTTATTGTTGAGTTTTATAGAACAAATTAGGTAAAATTGAGCTAAAATCAAAAAGCTGCCATTGGCCTTTCAACCGGACTGCCTGTCAGAAAAATGAAAATCTGCAGGGACCCAGCAATATTTAATTCAAAATCAACTATATCATTTACATTTATTCACTTATTCTGTATTTTTCAATCAAGGGCAGTCAGGTTTCCGGGATTTTTAATTTCAACCACTCCCTGTAATTGCAAACG
>CAYSAH010000114.1:8786-9686 GCA_964428945.1 uncultured Bacteroidaceae bacterium
TCTTACCAGGATTTCAAAGACTTTACCTGGCAATTCAACTTTCCGTCCCCCATCGATATCTTAATTCCCATAAATCTGATATTCATATCATTATGAATTAAAATTAATGTATTAAATTGCATATGCGTTCCAACAAAACTTATGCTCATGAATTCTTTTTTCAACCCGGCTAAGGGCATATTACTGTTCGGTTTATTGATGCTCTTCATTCAAAGTTCCTTCCCGCAATTGGTCAAGCTTGATGCTTATGCTTTTAAATCTGAGCCACAAATCGATGGCCTTATTGATGAAGCATGGGCCGATAATGAATTCCAGCAGATTGCTCATATTTTATCTGCCGACCAATCGCTTACAAGTGAGGATTTCAGTGGAAGTTTTAAAATGAGCTGGTTCAATAATAACCTTTACTTCCTGTTTTTGGTAACAGACGATATATTCATTCTTAATGAAGGAGAACCGATCTGGTATGGGGACAATATCAACCTCTACCTCGACCTGGGAAATGAAAAAAGCACGAGCTATGATGACAATGATTATCTCTGTCATTTTAAGTGGGGCAATTCAGAATACTATGAAAGATACAATGGAAATACCCTGGTCCAGATCAACAATTCACCGGAAGCGATTGAATTCGCACAAACCTGCGATACAATTGCTCACCATTTTACAATGGAAATTGCTATCCGTAATCTGGCAGATCTGAATGGTCCTTTGAACCTGAGCGAGTCAACCTCCATTGGGCTGGATGCGGCGATATACGATAGTGATGAAGGAATGCCAGGTTTTTTCTCGGATTACCTGTCATGGGTGGATACCACCGGTCTCGCCTGGACAGATCCCTCCAGGCTTGGAACTGCCGGAATGGGCACAGTGACCTTAAAAGCTGCAAAATCAACCGGG
>CAYSAH010000115.1:0-3342 GCA_964428945.1 uncultured Bacteroidaceae bacterium
TTCCAGCTATCCGGTGCAGAGAGTGTTCTTCTGACAAGAGCCAGTTCAAAGACCCTGTTTTCCGGAATAGGATTCTTAGCAATTTTAAAATCCATGTATGAAGGTATCCTGGCACCCTCACCATGAATATGGCAACTTCCGCAATTATTATAATCCTGGGAGTGACATACCTGGCAATTGAAATCTCCCATGTGTTTGGAATGAAACTCATTTGAAGATTCCAGATCACTGTGGCAATCCTCGCATTCGGGTAATTCGGAATATGCATAGCGATGCTGCACCGTACTGTCGCCATTACCATGCAGCTCAGCGCCGGTATGACAATCCAGGCACTCAAAACCGGCTTCAAGCAAGTGCACATCAGCCTTAGTTCCGGGAGCAACACCCAGGTATGCATGTCCTCCCCTGGAAGTATGACAGGCTACACATGTATTCAGCATACTTGGATTTTTTATAAACTCATGTCCGTTTGCAAGTCCGCCTCCTGCAATAGGAGGTCGGCTTACATGACAATTTCCGCATGTCCCGTGACAGGTTGCACAGTTGGCATTATATCCCTCGATCTGGTGCTGGGGAAGCATGGCAAATTCATCAGGACCTTGCAAACCCATGCGCATTGTAACCTTTCTTTTTTGTCCTGTACCATTATGCAAACTGGTGGTAAAATGTTCTGATATATCTGCAAGTTCAGCTACTGCTGAATGACAACCATCACACTTCTTTTCATGATTAGTGGATGGATATTTTACGAAATCACCTGAATGTGCCAGCTCTTTTTCATGTGTTCCATCCATACCACCATGACAGGCAGTACATTTTAAAGATCCATGGATAAAATCTGACTTAAATTTCGCGTAACCATCTCCACCAAGATAGACCCTGTCATAGGGTTCGTAATGTGGAGCTTCTCCCCCACAGCCTCCGACGGGAGCAACTGAATCCGGTGTATATACTTCCTTCAGGTGTGCATAATTTGTATGACAACCTACACAGGAGGCTACATCACTGTAATCCGGTATTTGATATTTGGTACAGCTGACAAATAAACCCACACCAATAATGACCACCAGGAATAATTTATAATTTCTTATTGCCAATATACTCATGCCTAACTCATTATAATTAGAAAATAACTGAAATAACACTTTACTAATTTTGCAGTTTTTAGGCACTCTTCCCAAGATTCGAAGCTGATTCAAAAAAGTAAAACACATGATTAATTTCAACGGAAGTATTGATCCGGGTCAACTTTATAATTGATTCTTTCCTATATTTGTAAGAAGGGACAAATTATGAACAGAGAAGAAAGTATGCAATTTTCAGGATGCACGATAAGTTCTTTTGATTGCCTATGCTTTGAAAAGCTCACTGCAGAAGAAAAGGAATTGATTGAAAACAATTCTGTCAGTATCAGCTACAGGAAGGGTGAAATGATATGTAAGCAGGGTGGATTTGTTTCCCAGATCATGTATGTAGAACAGGGCCTTGCCAAGGTATTTATTGAAAACGGGATCAATTCACTTCTGCTCAGGCTAACACCGAAAGGTTCATTTATTGGCCTTTCTGCAATATCAGAAGAGTTTTCAACCTTTCCTTACTCGGCAAAAGTTTATATTGATTCTACAATAAGGCAAATTGATGTAAGGATATTTCGGGAAGTGCTTAGTAAAAATAATGCCTTCGCAAATGATATTATCAATATATTAAGTGCCAACAGCATTCAGATCTACGGGAGATTTTTTTGCCTTACCTATAAACAAGCCTACGGACGCCTTGCTGATATTTTATTGTGTCTGTCAGAGCGGATCTTTAAACAAAATGATTTTGAACTGCCTTTGACAAGAAAGGATATTGCCGAACTTTCCGGGATGAGTCCGGAGACTGTTGTTCGCATACTTAAAAAATTCAGTGATGACCATCTGATCCGAATGGTAGGAAAAAGAATTGAAGTTACGGACATGGAAAGATTGCACAGGATAAGCGAAACCGGGTAAATTATTTATTCTTACAGCCTTGATTATCCAGCAAATTTACTCCAGTTTTTTCGATTGAACCATCATCCCCAGGCAAGCAAAGAATTCCAGTTTGTCCTCTTCAGGCATGCCTTGTGCCAAAACCTCAACAAATATTTTTAATCTCTGTGTCTTATCAATACTTAAAGTTAACATCTCCATGTAATCATCGGATTTATTGTCATACATGACTTTGTCTGATTCAGCATCCAATAATTTTATATGAACAGGAAGAAAGTGTTCGGATGCGCAGAAATTAATAATATATTCCTTATCGGCATACAATACGAGACTATAGATCAGTTGGTCTCCAACCCCAATGATATTGCTTCTCGACTGACCATCGTATTTATAGCGTGGGCCTGGATTAACATTACAATCAGCATAAAGGTGAAACTTTTTACAATCATTTTCTTGAGCCGTAAGTACCGGATTGAATAATATCAGGCATAATAAAACAATTATTGGTCCTCTCATAATTTTAACTTTTTACTTATTTTCCTACAATGAGGCCTCTAATACTAATAACCTTCTCCTTCATCAGGTCAAAATTCTCCCTGTTTAATTCCGGTGCTGATCCACCCGTAAGAGATATAACTCCGGGGGCTGTTTTAGAAACCTTGCTGCTTTTTGCCTCAAGTTCGCTGAAAATTCCATTCAGTTCATTAATATATTTAATTATACTCTGAACATTGGGATCATCTGAAACCGTTTCTGCGTGACTTAGAAGGTTTTCCATCGGATATTTAAATTCTGCTATCTGCCTGATGATAGGATTATACTCATTATATTCGTCAACAGAGTTCAAAGCCAGGTACATAGACTCAATATAGGCACCACATGATATGACTGCTATTGTATTTTCCTGGCCAGAACTTTCAAGAAATTCTACCATGTTTAAAAATACCTCATTGCTTAGTGTAACCAGAGAATCACGATCGCCAATATTATTTTTCGCTCTTTCAATAAGCGATTCAAATGTATTAGAACTTACATTTAGTTCCCCGCTTAAGGTCATAATGACATTGAGAAAATCTACAGACGTTGAACTTCTTGAAAACAGTGCCGTACCATGTATATATTGTTAAAAGATGCCTCAAAAAGCATCAGGTTAGATTTAATGTCATCAACATAAAGCACAACAGGTCGATGATCAGGTTCCTCTTGCATTACTCAATTTTTATTATTCCATGGGTAAATAAATATACAGAAATATATCCGGCATTTGAAAAAAATCACTCATTTGTAAATATAATGTTCGATCACCAAACCAATTTCTAAAAAACCCGGATTGAAGCTAAAGTCAATTCAAATAACAATAATGAAAGCG
>CAYSAH010000115.1:3352-9661 GCA_964428945.1 uncultured Bacteroidaceae bacterium
CTATTTTTACTTTGGCTGTTCAAATATATCCGAAAAACACTAACTATGAAATATTCCGGCAATTTTATACCTGTCCTTCTGTTACTTATAGTTTCATGTGCGCAAGTTGATGATCAGCTTCAAAATAAACTTTCGAAGGAAGAATTAGCAAATGGCTGGCAGCTCCTCTTTGACGGAGAGACTACTGAAGGATGGCGTGGATTTAAAAGTGATACGTTTCCGGATAAAGGCTGGCACGTTGTCAATGGAACACTGATGATCGAGTATTCTGGTATGGGTGAAGAGGGATTTGCCGGAGATATTATCACAGAAAAGACCTTTGACAATTTTGATTTGGTACTCGAATGGAAGATTTCCAGGGGTGGTAATAGCGGTATTCTTTTCTATGTGACAGAGTCTGAAAAATATGAAGCTACCTGGCACACAGCTCATGAATTGCAGGTTCTGGATGATTTTGGATATGACGATGTTCATGGTTATGTACCTTATTTAAGGCAAATATCAGGAGCATTGTATGACCTTTATACTCCTAAAGAGGCTGCAGCACGCCCCGTCGGGGAATGGAACCTTGACAGGATTCGTATTCAAGACGGGCACCTGCAACATTGGCTTAATAATATTCTTGTTGTTGATGTTCAGCTGTGGAGTGATGAATGGAAAGAACGTGTTGCAGCAAGTAAATTCAATATATATGAAGATTTTGGTTTGGCCAGGGAGGGTCACATCGGACTTCAGGATCACGGACAACAGGTATGGTACCGGAATATCCGGATAAAAGAATTATAGTTTACAAGTCTTATCAACAAGCAGCTTCCAAATGAACATAATCGAATTAAATGATGTAACAAAAACCTTTGGTTCCGTTGTTGCCGTAAATAAGCTCTCCCTCTCTGTACCAAAGGGGAGTATTTATGGTTTCATAGGTCCCAATGGCTCCGGTAAAACCACAACGATAAGGATGATCATGAAGATCTTCTATCCCGATTCAGGGAAAATTAAGATCAATGGAAAGGAACACAATGCCGATCGCATGGATAATGTCGGTTATCTTCCCGAAGACCGTGGCCTCTATAAAAAGATGAAGGTAAATGATGTACTTATGTTTCTTGGAGAGCTCAATGGAGGAAGTGGTTTGAAAACCAGGATCGATTATTGGCTTAAGAAACTCGACCTCGCGGAATTTGCGAACAAAAAGGTAGAGACCCTGAGTAAAGGGATGAAACAAAAACTACAGTTTATTGCTACAGTAATGAACGAACCGGAGATAATTATCCTTGATGAACCCTTCAGCGGACTGGATCCGGTAAATGCTGAAATTCTTAAAGACTCAATCCTCGATCTTCAGAAGAAGGGCTCGACTGTGATTTTCAGCACCCATGATATGAGCATGGCAGAAAAAATGTGTGACAACATTTTCATGATCTACAAGGGAGAAAAGGTGCTGGATGGTACGCTAAATCAAATACAGGACCTTTATGGCGCTGATACCATCGTGGTTCAGACAGAAAAAGGAGAGCCGGCACTTTCCGGTATCAAAGGGATCCGGAATATCAATAACTTCGGAAAGGTACAGGAAATAAAACTTGACGAAAATGCTGATCCTCAGAAGATCCTCGCAGAGATCATGAAAAAAACCGCAATATCGAAATTTGAAATTACCCGGCCATCATTGAATGACATATTTATCAGGATTGCTGCCCCGGAAAGAAAGGAGGTGAACCATGCGTAAAATAATTATTCTGTTCAAAAGGGAATACCTTGCCGCAGTAAAGACAAAAAGCTTTGTTATAAGTCTGATTCTTGTACCTGTACTGATGGCAGGAAGCTTTGTGACTTTCATGATCATGGAGAACAATGAAGATACAACAGATAAAAAATTTGTTGTGATCGACCACAGTGGCCTGGTTGAAGATGTTCTCATGGAACAATCCATTGAGAGAAATCAAAACCAGATCTTCGATAAGGAAAGCGGAGAAAAAGTTTCCCCGGCATATATTATTGAATTCGAGGAGCCTGACCTCCAAAATCCGGGCGAGCAGCGAATAAATATTTCTGAACAGGTTCGTTCAAAGGACATTCATGCTTTCATTGAAGTCGGAAAAGACATTTTGCATCCCGGTGAATCAACAGATGAGGATTATATCCGGTATTATTCTGAACATGGCTTCATGGACAATGTAAGGTATTGGTTCTCAAATACGATAAACAATCATCTGAGACAATTAAGGATCGCAGAACTTAACCTGGACCCTGAGATCACATCGGGCCTTTTCTCATGGACTGATATTGAGGCAATGGGCCTGGCTGAAGTGGATAAAAAAACGGGCGAAACAATGGAAGCCGAAAAGGCCAATGAGGCCCAGTCATTCCTCGTTCCCTACGCGATTGTGATCCTTATGTTCATGCTCACCATGATGAGCGCCATACCCTTGTTAACTGCAGTTATGGAGGAAAAATCAGAGAAAATTGCCGAAGTGCTTCTGGGGACCATTACCCCTTTCCAGTTCATGGCAGGGAAAGTCCTTGGAGGTATAGGGGTTGGACTAACTGTTGCTGCAGTATATATAGGCGGTGCGGTTGCTACCGTTTCTTACCTGGATGCAGGAGATCTCATCCCCATGGATATCCTTCCCTGGTTCTTTGTTTTTCTGGTGTTTTATATAATTATGGTAGGTTCAGGTATGGCAGCCCTTGGTGCAACATGTAACGATAATAAAGATGCGCAATCGATCCAGTTCCCGGCTATGTTCCCTGTAATATTCCCGATGTTTGTAATCATTCCGATCATTTCAAATCCAACAGGTGCATTTGCAACCACCCTTGCATTCATCCCTCCCTTTACTCCGACTGTAATGATGATAAGAATGGCCACTCCGGTAACTATCCCTCTGTGGCAGCCAATACTTGGACTTGGAATCGTAATACTTTTTACAATTTTCAGTGTATGGATAGGGGCCAGGATCTTCAGGACAGCTATCCTCATACAGGGGCAAAAACCATCTTTTGCCAACCTGGTGAAATATGCATTTAAAAGTTAATTGAAAAGAAGAGAACTATATGGCCAAATGCAGGTGCCGCAATTGACATTTTTACGGGACCTGCCTTTTTAGCCTTTCCCCTGGCACTTATCTTATTTTTTCTTTAAGACTGGACTATAAGCACTATAAAGTTGATCTGGTCAACTTAACAAGGGAGGACAGACCTCTGTTTTCAAACACTTATGCCGATATAGACAGAGATGGGATTATGGAGCGACTTTATTCCTTTAATTATAAAACAAACGCCACCGTACTGGCCTATAAGCAGAACAATGCCCTTGAAGCCTGGAAGCTGAATCCGCATTTTACATTTAATGCTATTAATACCATAGGCGACTCAGTTCTGAAAGGACGACAGGATGAAGCTTATGAGTATTTTACAAAACTCGCCGAATTGATCCGGAATTCAATGGCCAATGCTTTCAACTTGATAAAACCCTTTCGGAAGAAATAGAATTCGTCAGACGCTATCTCGAAATCGAAGCATTTCGCTTTAAAGAAAAATTATCCTTTGAAATTAATGTGGATCCGGACATTAATACGAATGTGAAAGTACCAAAAATGCTCATTCATATCTTTGTCGAAAATTCAGTTAAACATGGGATCTTTCATAAAACAATGCCTGGAAAAATCTCGCTCGATATACATAATGCAAAAAACGAGATAATTATTATTATTAAGGATAACGGAGTAGGAAGAGATGCTGCAAAATCGCTGACCTCACACCCCGGAAAGGACTTGCTGATTCCCGACAACTATCTGACCATTTACAAAAAAAGTCAGGGAACAGCCATAAGCTATAATTTGGAAGACTGTGAACCGGAAAGCGAAAATCCCGGGACAAAAGTCACAATTTCTATTTCAAACAGACGCCTTTAAAGCAATTAAATTTCCTTGATATAAATATTCCTGAACTGAACAAGTGCCGGGGGACTAACCCACTCTCCGTTAACTTTGTTGCCGTGATGTTGTAACGCAATCGGGCCCTTTTCAGGTATACCTGGAAGTTCAGCATTTTCAAGAACCCGTTTGCCATTCAGGTCAACAGTAAGCCTCTCACCTTTTACCTGGATCCTGAAAGTGTTCCATTCACCTATATTTTTATCAGCATTCAACATGGGCGTTACACCTTTTCGAACCGATGCTGGCATACTTTTGTCCATCCTGTAACCATAAACTTCACCTGATCCAATTGGCCAGCACCAGATATTTACCTGCGATTTGCTGCTTCCCCTGAGAAAAATCCCTGAGTCAGAATCGGGAACTGTGATCGTGATCTCCTCTCCCTTTTCATTTAACTTATGGGATCCGTCAGGCATTATGATGGGCACTCCCTGATTATTCCATGGGGTCTCCTTGATCCGCCAGTCAACATAAAGGATGAAATCCTTGTATTCCTTTTCCGACCAGAGGTCTTTTTGATCAGCCTCACTTTCTGCATCATAATCGATAACTCCTTCAATAATCTTCCAGTGGCCGTTGTCACCAGCAGGAACTTTCCAGTTTGTGAAATCCCTGCCATTGAACAATACTTCGAAGCCCTCAGGGATTCCTGACGGGTTAGGACATTCCTGGGCAAATAATGTAATACTGATACATGAAATGATGAATAAGGAAATTATACTTTTCATAATATTAAGTTTAATATGGCTGCTTATTTGATATTTCAGTGCAAAAGATAATTCAATTCTTCTCCTGATGCAATTTTTTACAGCTTCTTAACAACTTTTTGCACAAGTTTCCCTGAGCACGGTTAAATATCTTTTTAATATCTTTAAGATCTAAACTGTTCACCATGTTACATTTATTGCAACATCCGCTCATTACACATAAACTTACCCAGATCAGGAGAAAAGAGACCGGTACAAAGGATTTCAGGGAAGCCCTGGAAGAAATTGCAGGATTAATGGCCTATGAGATCAGCCGCGATCTGCCTCTCAGGGAAGTTTCCATTGAAACGCCGATGGCTCGCTGCGATACCTTCGAATTGGCTACCTATATTGTACTTGTACCTATTCTTCGGGCCGGTCTTGGAATGGTCGACGGAATAAGCAACCTAATCCCAACGGCCAAAGTCGGACACGTGGGAATGTATCGTGACCATGAAACACTTCAGCCAAAAGAATACTACGCCAAACTCCCTCCCTGTATCACAGAAGCTGTTGTTATGGTCCTCGATCCTATGCTGGCAACAGGAGGAAGTGCTTCAGCAACAATAAACTATCTGAAATCACAAGGAGCAAAACAGATCAAACTGGTGAGCATTGTCGGCGCTCCGGAAGGCGTTTCAAATATCGAAAAGAGCCACCCGGATGTCGACATTTACCTATCTGCACTCGACAGCCATTTGAATGAAAAAGGATATATAGTTCCTGGTTTGGGTGATGCAGGTGACAGATTATTTGGAACAAAGTAATATTCGCCAATGAAGCCTGTTTTAGTCCGCAATATAATTATCAACTTGCAAAAAGAAAGCATTTGAAAATTTTTAACGTATTGAATATGAGACGATCCTTATTATTTATCTCTGCATTTCTTCTGCTTATAAATTCCTGTAATAAGAAAGCGGAATTACCAAGGGTGATCGTAACTACCGACATCCAGGTATGTTGTGGAGATCCCGACGATATCCAAAGTTTATGCCACCTGCTCTGGTATGCCGATGATCTGGATATTAAGGCTATTATTCCTGAAAAATTTGGGACAGGTGCAGAACCAGGAGGAATTACAGCTGCAGAAAGTGTAATTGAAAATTACAGGCTCGATTTTATTGACACTGCAAATAATTTCATTAAAATGGGATTCCCTGATCCGGATCACCTGCTGAATGAGGTACTGCAAAGGGACAGGGAATCTTCTGTGAAAAAGATTATCAGTGAAGCCCTGGCTGATGATAAGAGGCCGCTTTATATCCTGGTGTGGGGAAACATGAATATCCTGAAGGATGCCTTACTTGAGGCTCCGGAAATCGCTGAAAAAATTCGAATACTTACCATTGGAACAAATTTAAGATCTCCTTTGGATGGAGGTGACGGTGCTATTCCCAATTGGAATGGTCCCGGGCGTAACCGTATCTTTGGGGATCCTGCCTTTGATAAACTATGGTGGATAGAAAATGACTGGGGATACAATTCAATGTTCGAGGGATTGGTTTACCCTGAGTTCGGAGGCAGACCCCTGGGAGGCCCTCCCTACGAGATCATGAAAGAACTGGGTAAGAGCGGAGGAAATATTGGGAAGCATCTCATGGAAGTTGTGTCCTATGACAGGG
>CAYSAH010000116.1:0-9657 GCA_964428945.1 uncultured Bacteroidaceae bacterium
TAAGACAAACCCGATATTGCGTAAGACAAACCCGATATTGCGTAAGACAAACCCGATATTGCGTAAGACAAACCCGGAATTGCGTAAGAAAAGTCCAGAATGTCTTTTTCCCACAGAGGAATAAGCGAACTCCCCGCCAAGCAGGCAGGTTTCCGGACCAGTATGCAATATCCTCCGACTTAAATCTTCCAGTACCATTTTTTGACAGAATTGCTAATGCCTCGAAATGGGTTGTCTGCTCCAGGTCAATTTCTTAACTTCACTATTATTAACAAATTTTGAGTTTTGCAACAGGCACAAACGATATATGTAATCCCCTTGTCACACCTTTTGCAAAATGACACCACCCTTTTTCGAGAAACTATTCTTAAATTCATCTTTAAGTTATACTAAGACTATGGCAAAAGGTGCGCCAGCCCTCCTATCGTCGGGCACGGGCACTACACATATCGTCTAACGTTTGCGCCATTATAAAATCACCAGGTATACAAGGTTTACTTCACTAATTTGAATCGATACTGGATGGAAGAATCATTGAGAATCCTGCACAGCATTGAAAGTGTTAAAGAATTGTCCTAACTTGCCTTTAACATAATTCCAACATACAACCAGACTAATGAAGAAATTCCTGAGTATCAGCATCCTGTTTCTTGCAGTTTCATCAGCGTATTGCCAGTTTAGTTTTCATTCTTTCCTGGATTCGATAAACGATGTCGATGATTCAGTTGCAAAAGTAATATTGATCGACACCTTTTTCAAGCAGGTGAGCGAAGCCGGAACTCCCTTCATAGAAGGTGATACGGCGAATTTTATCTATTATGGAGTCGCAAGTACCGTGGATATTGCGGGCGACTTCAACAACTGGGGCAGTGACCTTTGGAACTGCAACAGGATCGGGAAAACAAACTTCTTCTATTATTCCCGAACCTTTGAACAAACTGCCAGATTGGATTACAAATTTATCCTTGACGGTAGCAACTGGATCCTGGATCCGAGGAATCCAAGGCAGGTCTCCGGAGGTTATGGTCCAAACTCTGAACTAGCCATGCCCGGGTATATTCAGCCCTGGGAGATAAAAAAATATGAAGGGGTGGCACAGGGAAGCATTAAAAGTTTTACCCTCGAAAGTCCGCAGGTGGGGAAGAATTTTTCCATCCAGGTATACCTGCCGCCTGGTTATGAACAAGCTGGCGGGCACGCATTTTCAACAGTGTATGTACATGATGGCCACGAATACCTTGGCCTGGGAAGCATGAGAAATGTATTGGACAATTTACTTGACAGCAACAAGATAGATCCCCTGATCGTAGTTTTTATCAGACCCCTGAACAGGGATGATGAATATGCCGCAGCAAACCGCTTCAACTATGCTCAGTATGTTGCCGAAACTGTTGTTCCTTATATTGACGCCAACTATAAAACCTATCCCCATGCGGAATACCGGCTTACCATGGGAGCTTCTTACGGGGGAAATATCAGCGGCCTGATCTCCTACACCTATCCCGATGTCATAGCTAATTCAGGCTGGCATTCCCCGGCTCTCTGGCCCAATAGAGGAGAGGTGGCAGAAATGTATGTAAACGCCAAAAAGAATGTAAAGATCTATTTTAATGTTGGGACCTATGAAAACCTTGGGGTAGACTGGGATTGGTTTACCCAGGGACTCAGCGGACTTGGGTATGAATATAATTGGGATGAATTATATGAAGGCCATAGCTGGGGACAATGGAGGGCCACTACTGATGACATCCTGGAGTATTTTTTTCCCCCGGGCACAACTCCAGTTTCTATCGAACATACCAGGGACGAGATCCTGCTTTCAACACAAAATTATCCCAACCCGGCATCTTCTTTTACTTTCATACCGCTTTTGCTTGAAAGAAAAGGCACTGCAAAACTGGCAATCTATAATGAGACGGGCCAACTGGTAAAATCCTCTGCATATACCTTTGCCACACCCGGTAAGCATGTGATTGAACTGGATGCAAGTCATTTTATGGCAGGGGCCTATTTTTATACATTGGAACATGAATCCGGAAGCATTTCCGGGACAATGATGGTCAAGTGAACAGGGTATGAACCAAGGATAACCCAGATCTTAAAAATTCCAGGGTAAATATCGATCCTTTACAACACGTCTGAGAATGATCACCTCGCCAGAGCGAAGTAAACCAACTAATTAAACTTGCCCTTTGAAGCTTGGTCAACCAGGTCTGTAAGAATTATAAACAAAGAGAATTCCATACCTGCTTGAACAACTCAAAAGAATAAGGTATTTTTATAAGTAATCTAATACCTGAAAATTTACGGTCCATGAGATATTGCTATCTAAACGAAAAGATCCTTCCTTATGATCAATGCAGGTTGCACATTTCAGATCTATTGTTGCAGCGGGGGTACGGGATATTTGACTTCTTCCGCAGCAGGAACGGGGAGATTGCCTGGCTGGACGATTATACCGACAGGCTTTTTAACTCTGTTCGTCTTTCAGGAATTGAAGTAAACATGGACAGGCAGGAATTTCATTCCATTGTTAATGAACTGCAGGAAAAGAACGGTGATGAGAACGGGGCGTTCAAAGTTATTGTCACGGGGGGATATTCAGATACCCTGGAGACTGTAACTGGCAGTGCAAACATTCTCCTTTTGAATGTTCCCTGGAGGAGACCCTCCCAGGCAACCTTCGAAGATGGTGTAAACCTGATTTCCTGTGAGTATATCCGGCAGGATCCGGAGATAAAAACACTTTACTATTTTAATTTGCTTCGGCTGCACAAAAAAATGAAGGAATTTGATGCAGTGGATGTACTCTATCATTCAGATAAAATTTCCGAGGCATCGCGGGCAAATGCTTTCTTCGTTAAGGCAGGTATCGTTTATACACCTGAAAGCAATATCCTGAAAGGGGTTACAAGGAAACAGATTCTTGGAATGCACAATGAGATCCGCATTGAGGATATTGCTTTCGATCAGCTTTTCGAGTTCGATGAAATGTTCATCACCAGCACCTCCAGGGATATAAGCCCTGTAGTTTCAGTGGATGGCAGGAAGATCGGGAAAGGGAAGCCTGGAAAGATCACAAAAGACCTCCTGGCTGAATTCCGGGCGAAAGGATGGTAATCTGGTGTTGGAAAAAAAAAGTCAATCTTCATTCAGCTCACCGGTCGCTCCATTCAAAACCAGGAAGAGAAACAGTCTGAGCCCTGATATAAGATCTCTTCCTGGTGGAAATACCAGCCTTAAGAGCAGACCGGCAAGGACATCCTAATTTGCCTGTAGGAATTCTATAGAATTGATCAGAAGTGCCTTAACATAAGCAGGATTGTGAATACCAAGACTACCATCTTCAAGGATCATCACAAAATTCAGTAAAGTTCCGGCCTGGTCAGCTGTAAGATTTAATGGATATATTATCTCACCGGAAAAGGGTCCCTCTCCTTCAATTTTCATCCACCATCCTTTCACTTCAATTAAATTTTCAAGATCGCCTAACAAACCGGCGATCTCAGCTTGTCTGCCATTAATATTAAAGTTTTCAGCTCCAACATGACAAGCCAAACACGCTGCCATGTGCTCCTCTTCTGTAATACCAAATTCATTTTTAATAGTCAGATTAAACGAGTGACCACCCATTTCACTGCCAAAAGGTGCCATATGGCAACCGACACAACCTGCATTAATATGTGGATTTTCAGCGGGACCAGGATATAAGGCTGAACCACTTATATCATAAGCGCTTACGCTCCAGATAATATTTGCTTCCGGACCATGGTGCGGTCCCCAGTGGATGCTGGTTATGTCAACATTTGGTCCTTCCTTTACGGGGAAAGTATAGATGTTCCTTGCCTGATGACAGCATATACAAAGATTGGAGATGCCTAGATCCACGGTTGCACCACCCATTGCCAGTTCCACAGGAGACTGGTATACAATCATATAGTCAGCCTCATCATAATTGGTATGGACAAGGTGGCAGGTTCTGCAACTCATACTTGCAGGATTCATATATTCTCTTTCAAGGTTCCAGTTTCCTGTTGCAAGCGACTCCTGGAAGCCCTGGTGAACATGACATCGTGAACATGTACTTCTGTCGCAGTATGAAGTGAGCTCCCTGCTTGTGTGATCAGATAATGACAACTGCTCCCGTAATACACTGATGAGTGGATCGTTGTTATGACAAAGAATACAGCTTGAACTTGCATCTTCTCCATTCGATCCATCTGTTCCATTACTTCCATCCATTCCCGGAGGTCCTTCAGGACCGATACACTGATATGCAAATACTGAAAGCATGAAAAATATCACCATGCCCATGAATGTTCCATTTTTATAAGATTTCATTCCTTTTGGTTTAGTTGGTGTTCATTCCAATATTCTTAAATAAGTTCTTCAATCTTCCTATTGAATACCTGCTCTTTTAATAAAAATAAAATCGCCGCCCTGGTCACCCACATCCCTGATTTCTCCATACATCGGCACGGCATCGCTATTATTTATCACAGCCAGTCGAAAATTACTGAACAATTGCTCAGAAGAGAGATAGGTGTCTACATTACTGTTCAGCCTGTCTATTAAAAATTTAGTGAACGAACTCCTGTCCGGCACCTCTGTCAGGGCCCCGCTGGTCATAGCCTTCCTGCTGGGCAGTTCATAAAGTTTTTCATAGGCCTTATCGGCCATTGGAAATGCTGACCTGGTTTTAAAAATGGATCCTCCAAAACAGGCATCTGTAATAAGCAAAGTATGCTTCGAATTAATTTCCTTCAGGTAATCAACAAGCGTGCTGTTTCGAAACCAGTTTGTTTTTACAGTCGGATCAGCATCGGATGGCAACCAGTAGCCTATATTCGCCTTTTCATCCCACCACCCGTGGCCAGCATAGAAGATTAGAACATTGTCTTCTGGTTTTACCATGCTGACCAGCTTGTCAAATCCCTGCATAATATCACCACGGGTGGCGTTTTCAAGCAGGATCTGATTTTCTTTTTCAAAAATATATTTTTCATTCAGGGTGTTGTACAATTTCCTTGCATCCGTTAAAGGATTTCCCAGGTCAGGGATCTCCTCATTCTGGTAATCATTGATCCCAATAATAAGTGCATAATATTTCGCTTCTTTTGTGATCCTGTCGGCTAACGTGACCACCGGAGGTTGGTAATTTATACGGACAAGTTCATCCCTAATATTATTTTCGCTGTCCATTGCAACCACCCGGACCTGGTTTTCGCCATTAAATAAATCCAGTTCTGTTATAAAAACACCAGCGTCATTCGGACTAAGCATCTTATTATTTACTGAAAGAAATTTCAATTGGCTCTCATCCGACAATTGGCCTATGATATTTAACTTCGATTCATTTGTTTGATACACACTTTTAAAATCAAGCGACGGGGAAATGAACTTGATCGAGGGAGGAAGGGTATCTGCAGGTATTACAACTACTTCCTCCGGGGGCAGTGAATTTAGGTGAAACCTGACCGTGTTGCTTTTTATCTCCTGGGACCACGTATCCATGGAAAGGAAAAGAATAAGTGATAATATGACAGGATTGAAGGATTTCATCTTCGCATGTTAATTAAAACATATTTACCGGAACCTGAAACTTAATGTTAACATTGGTGAATGTGTACAATGATCAAAATCAGGCCGGATACCAATACCGCCTGAATCATTTGAGAGTAAACCTTTCTTCAATTCCGAGGTTCCTGCGATTGTCCAAACCTGGTCGATCACCCAGATCCCAAGTGCGGCTGCCGCAAAAGAAAAAGCAATATTTTCCTGCCACTGAGCCACTCCCAGGTAATAATGCTGCCAGTCTTCCCTTACAGCATTATTGAATTCTGTGTAGGAACTGTTGGATTTCCTCAGGAACACAATTGAACCTGCAACACTTCCATAGCCTGCAATTCCTCTCAGCCAGTGTGGCTTTCCCTTATACCTGGAAAGTCCCAATCCCGGGAGAGGGATTGATTGAATGATTAGTCCGGTGCGATTAAAAGTTTTTGAATCCTTGTTGATCAAATTACTTTCATAAGGTATCTTATCAGCAGACGGAATATCTAGAACAGTCAATTCCTCGTTATTGTCAATTTCATTCGGCTGTAAGGCATTAGAAGTGTTTTCCTCCATGCTGTCGGATACATTCTCCACCTCCTGCTCAACCATGGCTTCCTCTAAGGGTACCGGGTCCGGTTCAGGAGGGATAATCCTGTTTGCATAAAGTGTGAAATATATATCGTCATTAATAAAAATACTGTCAGCATAAACGTCCCATGTGATCTTCTTATCTCTTCCCCCGCTAATGGACTCACCAATATCGCCATTGATAAACCTGGGATTTATAAGCTTACCTTCAGGATCAGATATTTCAAGCCTGATAACAAACTTGTCTTCTTCAGGTGCATTCAGAATGTGGTAGAAGATGTGCACCAGGGAATCTTTCATCTCAATTTTTGGAGAAGAGATATTTATCCCGTTTTGAGCAAAACACAATGAATAGCTCATCAAAAAAGGAATGATGATCTTAAAAACCCGGGGTACCTTGTTTTTAAAATTATTCATTGCATAATCAGGGTCCATATTCAACTGAATACAATCAGTGTTAAGGGCCCTCAATAAAATTAAATAAATTTTAACTCAATTCAAAATAACAAATACCGTTGCGTCATATCTATTATTCTGAATAATATGTATTTATATTACTATAGACCTTAGGTATTCTAAATAAGAAAGAACCCGACCCCGGAAGCATCACATCCATTTGTCGTCCTAAAACATTATCACGTTTAAGTAACCCAACAATATTTTAAGACATATATCTGCAGTCACTATATGCGAAAGGACCTTGGTGGAGTCATTAAACACCTGGCTGCTAGCAGAACAAAATTAAATCCAGCCAGCTGCTGCCGTCCGATTTTGACTATTCAGCTTATTCTGTTAATTTAGGTCCTCAATTATTTTTTTATGGAAGATGAAAAACGCCCCAGGCCGGGTCCCAAAGAATACCAAAGGTTCAGGGAACTCGAACAGCAAATGGAACCGGGAGAATGGAACGAAGAATGGATGGAACTCTACGACGCATACAATTGGAGCCCCGAGTTAATAAAGGCAGGTGATAAATGCGGCCTCAAATCCTTACTGGGCGAAGTGATCCTGCCGGCCGAATATGACAATGTAAAACTTATCGATTCAACCATTGTTGAGAAAGGCGACCGCATTGTAGCTGTACAGAATAGCAAGTGGGGTGTGGTAATCGCCGACGGGAAAGGTACATGGATAGTGGAACCTGAATTTGATTTTATCGGTTACCCCAATGATATCACCAGTGTTCAGAAAGGAGACAAATGGGGAGTTCTTAATATCTCAACGGGCCGCTTCATCGTCCCCCTGGAATGTGACAAGGTATTTGACAACAACGGGTTCATGTTCCTGAACGGGATCGGTTATTATATGAAAGATGGAAAGCTGGGCATCATTACGGACGAGGGCGATCGCACAGATGCCCTTTTCGATGCTGTGGATCCCTCCCCTGTAGGCTGGGTTAAAGTGAAGTACAATAACCAGTGGGGATTTATCGATGAGAACGACCAGTTCACAGACAAACCGGAAGATGCCTGCTATTGCTTTGATGAGTAGGATAATACCGTGAATGATATGAGTTAAAATAGGAAGGTAGGGGGATCAAACACATAAGAGCCTGTGATAATATTCATGATTAAAAGAAAAATTTCACGGCGCCATCAATTTATTTCAAATATCCTTACTCTCCCCATCATGCAACAAATCAAGGATACACTGACGGATCTTTTTAAAATCAAGGGGTTTTTGAAAATATTCCTCAATAAGCCTGGAATTCATCGCCTCACTTATCTCCCCGCTATAATCGTAACCGCTTACGAGAAAACATGGAATGCCCGGATCCATGGATTTTACCTGCCTGATGAACTCCATTCCGTTCATCTCGGGCATTTTCATATCGGAGAAAACTGCGCTGATTTCAGGGTGCTGCGCTTTCTTAACAAGTCCCTCCCTGCCGGTTAAGGCTGTGATAACATGAAAATCTGACCTGAAATTGATCCTGAACAAATCAAGGTTCATGGACTCATCATCAACGTACAAAACAGTCTTCATCATTCCTCACTTATTCTTTTTTCCGCTATTAAAATCCTGCCTGTGCAATTATTAGTCTACAAAACTATATAAAAAAGTTTAATAATCTCTTTGCTAACAGGCTTGGCATAATAACTCTAAATTAATAACTTCGCTCACTTTAATCAGCCAAGCTCAATCCATTTCTTCCGAATGAAGAACTCTGTCAAAGTACTGAAAATATTGCTCCGGAAGCCTGTCTTTGCTCTTTTGCTTCTTCCCATGCTCATCCAAAATGCAGCAAATGCCCAGGAATTTCAGCCCCAGATCGTAAACATCAGGGATGAAAAAGGAGACTCACCGAGTGCCACCTTTGCAATAACGGAGGATTCCAAAGGCTTTATCTGGTTCGGAACAGTTGATGGCCTGTACCGATACGACGGATATAACTTCAAGGAATTCAGGAATATTGAGAACGACCCAAACTCACTTTCCAACAATACGATCAGGGCCCTGGCCATGAGTGGGAATGACCTCCTTTATATCGGGACCCAGGGAGGCGGAGTGAGCGTATATAATATCCTTACCGGGCAATTCACAACTTACCGGCATACAGGAAAGTCAGAAAATGAGCTCAGTGGCAATTCGGTTTGGGCATTATGTCTCGACAATAACAATAATGTTTGGGCCGCTCCTACAGGAAACGGAGTCGACAAGCTTGATACCCGGACAGGAGAGTTCACCCATTACAATATCACAGCTGATTGGGCCGGTGAGGATTTTGAACTGGTTTTCCGGTCCATTATGCAAGACAGTGAAGGAATGATCTGGATTGGTACTGATATTTTTGGACTTTTCAGGCTGGACCCTGAAACAGGTGAATATGATCGTTTTCTTACCGATCCTGGGAATGATCAGACCCTGGGTAGCAATTCAGCCATGGGGGTGATCGAAGATGAAGCCGGAAATATTTGGATCGCAACCTTTGGTGGCGGTTTGCATAAATTTGATAAAGAAACAGGATCTTTCCCAAGATACCAGCGGAATGAAAACCGAAAGAATACCCTGATTTCAAATCTTGTGTACCATGTATCGGAAAAAGAAGCAGGGATACTCTGGCTATCGACTCAATACGGACTCAACAGGTTTGATACCAGGAAGAATTCCTTTAAATCATATACCAGCGATGAATGCACGAGCAACAGCCTGGGAGATAACCGGATAAGAACCACTTATATTGACAGGAACGGACTTATATGGATCGGCACCGAAAGTGGTGTCGACCTGCTCGTTGAACAAAGTATTTTCAGGCTGTTCAGCAATAATCCCGGTGATCCCGGCAGCCTCCCCAACGGGATCGTAAGGTCGATCTGTAAAGACAGTTATGGAATGCTCTGGGTTGGACTGATAGATAATGGTTTATACCGTTATGATGAGAAGACAGGGCATACGAAACATTACAGGTATTCTGGTAATACACAGAACGGACTGCCCGGAAACCATATCACAGCGATCTATGAAGACTCGCAGGGTACATTATGGCTGGGAGAATGGGATACCGGACTTATG
>CAYSAH010000117.1:0-5037 GCA_964428945.1 uncultured Bacteroidaceae bacterium
TCCCCGGCAGCATATCCAACACTACCTTTTCCCTTTTTCGCATTAAAATACCTGAACATAGCATCCCATGATTCTGCTGCTGTTGCTGCTCCTCCAAGAGCTGTGATTGACTCTTCCAGCATTTCATCTACAACAGACTGGTCCGTATTGCTATCCCAGACATACTGGTCAGACCCGCTATTGGTGCAAGTTTCATCGGTAGCTAATGGATTCCAGTCCCACACAACCCGGCCTGGATAAATACCCCGGGCAGTTCCCATGGGTTCGTTAGAAGGATGATAAACAGCGGCTTTAGCAGAATTTGATACTGGTTTTGCTTTAATATTTATTGCACCAGTGTTCAAAAGAATTGCAGAAAAAACGAGGCCGGCTAAAAATATTGTAAGGGCAGCAAGGTATTTTGATTTTCTGAACAGTTTCCCAACACCCTTAAAGGCGACATAAGCTCCGGTGAAGGAAAATAACCATAAAATAAAGGTTGCCATTACAGGAAAGGCGGCTTTCATGCAGGGATAGCCAGCCCTGCTGGGTTTAGGGATCACCCTGATCAGGAACCATGTTGTTGCAAGTATTCCCATTATTATAAAAACAATCTTTGGGGAAATTCTGCTCCCGTTGAGCCGGGACCTAAGGTTTTTAAATCTTTGTTCAAACTGTGGATGAGTCATTTTGTAGTTAGTTAATTTTAATATTTAGTGGAGTAATCGCTCTTACAATGAATTCAGACTTTTGAAAATACTTAAAATTGATTTAAAGGTATAATTATCAACTATTTTAAAAGCTTTATAAATAAGCTAAACAGCCTGATATCAGACTTACATGTAAACATTACAAAAGGTTGCAGGACTCCCCGACAGGAAATATTAGCCTAATGTTTTAAATCGGGTAATCCAGAGCCCGGACGTGAAGGATAACTACTTGTATTATCGATATCAAATCCGGAAACATTGTTTAACTCGATCCCGTAAGTAAAATAGCTTGCCACATCTTCATCCCATTTTAGCCTGAAATTTTTCATAACGATACCGTCTGTATTGCGCGCATAAAATCCAGGCAGATCGAATTTAAATAATTTGTCCTCATCCTTCAAAGCAGGCCGCAGATCTACATTGCCTCCATAGGAATCACTTAGCTTACTATTGTGAATATTAAGCCTGATATTATGAAACTCCAGGTCACTTATCCTGTTGAAATCAGAACCCCAGATCAGTATTCCCGTTTCACTGTCGGCAATGATATTGCTGAATCTTACATCAGAGATATTGCCTCCAGCCATTCCTTCGAATTGGGGGAGGGTAGAGATATGTATTGGTTCACCATTACCCCACCAGTGCCCTGAGTGGATCCGGTTTCTTATTATTATATTATCAAAAATAATATTATCGATATCAGCATTATCCCTTGCAAAGATTCCTATCCCCCTGTTTGAATCATAGATCACTATGTTTGAAAAGATACAGTTGCGGATTGGAAAAGCTCCATAGCCTACACGGATACCTGCCGAACGGCTTTGCAGGATACAATTTGTAACTGTTACATTTTCTGAATACAATGTGTTATTACCATAAAAATTCAAGGTATCTGCATCTGATCTTCCTGAACCCCCGTGTACACCTATATCATCGCCAAAACCTGTTACAATAATTGCATCATCACCAGCCCTGATATCACAGTCGCTGATGCGGACGTTCCTGGAATGTGTACAGTGTATACCATCAGAATTTGGGATGAGTAAGTTATTGTGTATGCTAATCCCGCGTATATGTACATCATCACAGTCTCCTATCCTTACACTCCATGACGGGGTGTCACTTACCTTTATATCACAGATGGAAACATCTTCACAATGCATCAGGACAATGCACATCCCTGGCCGGATGTCTTTATATATCGGGCCATCGGAAAAATCAAATCCCGGTTTCATATATTCTTCGCCTTGCCGGATATATTTTCTTTCAAAGTCACCGGCGTCGTGTGCTTTGGTCGGGTCATGATATATCGTGCCATTGCCATTGATCTCACCACTTCCACTTATGCTTATATTTTTTGCATTGAAAGCGTAAATTAAGCCCAGAAGATCATCACCATTTCTATAATCTTCAATATTCCCTGACCCCATCAGCACGGCCCCGTTCTGAAGGTGCAGTTCAACATTGGAAAGGAGCTTCAGGGTTCCGCTCTCCCAGGTTCCCTGAGGTATAAGGACCCTGCCTCCTCCAGATTTTGAGCATTCTTCTATTGCACGGTTGATCTGCTTAGTATTAATAAATACCGGTTTGCTTTTTGCTCCAAATTTTGTAATAATAAAATCGGAGGATTGGCTGGCGCATGTACTTAGTAAAAAGGATGCAGCCAGCAGGAGAAATACTTTTTTCATCTTGGTCATGCATAGTTAGTTCGTAAAATTACTAAAAAGGAAGATGTAATTACTCGTTACGGATGAATTCAACGGGATTGATGCGTGACAGCCTGACAGAATGATAAATCACAGATATCCAAGAAAATGCGATAAGGAAAAATCCCACAAGCGGAAAAATCCAAACAGGAATTTCAGCCTGGTATGAAAAATTACTTAGCCATTTATTCATGGAGATCCAGGATATTGGAAGTCCGATAAGGGTGGAAATTATTGCAAGTACGAGATATTGCTTCAATTCAGGGACAAGGATATGACGCATTTTTGCTCCGTTTATCTTCCGGATCGCAGCAGCGTTCATTTTTTGTTGCATGAAGAAACCACTGAGCGCAAACAGACCGGTTCCTGCGATGAGAATGGAGATAATACTGAACAATATGAGGACTTTCAATTCTGTAAGTTGAGTGGAATAAAGATTTTTGTACATCTCCGTTGTGTAGATATATTGCAAGGGGTATTCCGGAAAAAGTTCCTTCCAGGTATTTCTTATTATACCAATTGAGTTCCCTGCATCACCACTGAGGCGTATGGAAATACAGTATAACCAGGTATACTCAGGAAAAATAACCATTGGTGTGATTTCAGCATCCATACTTGAGAGATGAAAGTCCTCAATTACTCCGATTATATTGCCAGGATAAATAAATCCTTCAACTGAGAAGTCCATGTCCAGCTCCCTTCCGATTAGTTCATCATAACTGTCAAGGTCATATAGTTTAGCAGCTGTTTCATTCAAAATGAAGAACTCTGTAGTATCCTCATTATTATAAATGGTTGGAAAATCCTTCCCGGCCAGGATATTCAGATCATAGAACCGTATAAAATCCTCGTCAACCGGAAACACGAACAACCTTCCATCAGTTGCAGGCAGACCTTCGATCCTGTAACTGAATGCATCCATTGCCATGCCACCAGGTTCCTCCATCATGGCTGTTACTTCATTTATAGAGGGATATTTCTTCAGCTCCTCCTTGAACAGCGAATACTTGTCAATAACTGGTCGCGGCAGGTTAGGAAGTTGAATGGTGGTTGAATCATTTGCTCCGATCTGCTGAGCAATTGCAAAATTCACCTGTGTTCTGATCATGATAAGGTTCGTGATCAGCGCAAATGTTATTACAAATTCAATTATTATAACTGAACGGATAAACCAGGTCCGCGGATTTACAGGGCGAGTAGTGTTTTTTTGGGAGGCAAAATACCTGTATTTTAGAATGCCATAAAAGCGCTCTGTGGCAAAGAGGGCTGTAGAAACAGAAGAGACTATCAGTATGAAGACGATCACCAGGAGGCTATAGGCCAATAATTGCCTGTTCTCGGTAAAGGAAACATTGAAATTATTCTTAAGTGGTTCGCTAATAAGCATCATAAAAACAAATGCCAGTAAAAAGGAGATCACCCCTATGGTCAGAAAATCAATCAGGAATTGAGTAAAAAGAACCCGTTTACTTGCACCAACCTGCCATTGATAAGTAAGTGTTTTGATCTTAAGCTGATTCTGACTAATGGAAAGCAGAGTGAAGTTGAACCAGGCCAGGATAAAAACCAGGAGGCCTGCAATAAAAAGGATCAAAAGGGTTTGCAAGTGAACATTTTGTTCAAGTTCCCTGGCAAGGTGAGATCTTAGATGAATATCCTTCAAGGGTATAATGTAAGGACTTAATCCTTCTGCATAACTTTCATCATTATTGGCGTCGATCAGGTCCTTAACTTCTTGCTCGATCTTTATGAGGTCCGGATTGGCTTGAAGTTTCAAATAAACCCATGCGGTCCCGGAATAGCCTGAAGGATCTTCGTATGAAGTCAACAACTCTATCCTGAAATGAGTATTGGGTGGAAAGTTCTTAAAAACTCCGGTGACTTCGTACTGTTCACCTTCATATCCGAATTGGTGCACTATTTCAAGTGATTGCCCGAGAGGATCTTTATCTCCAAAATATTTCCTTGCGGTGGTTTCCGAAAGAATCACTTTTCGGGGTGCAGCAAGTGCTGTTTCAGGATCACCAATCAACATTTCAGGATGAAAAATCTTTACAAATTCGTTGTCACAAGAGTAACTTTTATCTTCATAGAAAACGATATCATCTTTTCTGACGATAGCGTTTCTGAAAGGAGATAAACGGGCTATAGACTGAATTTCAGGTATCTGGGATTTATTGTAAAGCTGATTTACTACATCTCCGTGAATGATCCTTGCTGTATGTCTTTCAAAATTCTCCCTTTTCTCCTCAAGTGAGATCCTGTAGATATTGTTGCTATCCGGAAAGTGGCGGTCGAAGCTGACATGCCAGGCTGTCCATTGAATTATAGCAAGGAAAGTGGTTATTCCCAGGGCAAGTCCGCCGACAACGATAACCGTGTATAAAAGGTTCCGTCGAAGATTTCTAAAGGTTAAAGTTAGAAGTCTGCCAAACATAGGTTAAATCCAAAGCTTGGATAAAGATAACATTTCGATCGAAAGTATAAAGAAATTAAGCAGTTAAAGATATTAACCGAAAATGTGAAAAATTTTAATTTTACCCGACAAGTCAATGACCAACAGAGATAACTTATAATCCAGTCAGAAAAAGACGCTTGGTTGAAATGTAAAAACACAGATGTGGGATAAGCTGTACTGCGAA
>CAYSAH010000117.1:5047-9624 GCA_964428945.1 uncultured Bacteroidaceae bacterium
GCCCGCAATTGTAATTATGCAATATATCACCAAATTTTCTGAACAGAGGGTACTTCACAGCAACGGGTCCTGCAAAAACCTCACAGTATCCATCACTGTTCCTGTAATGGATCCAATTGATATCATCTGGTGAGGTCATTAGGGAAATTTTGTATTGCATCCAATTATAATTGGTGGTTGTAACTCCGGACGGATTAAAGCCACTTGCATATCCGTCGAAAAATATGTAATAGCTTCCATTGTCAGTTACAACGAAAGGAGATTGGATAAACTCCTGCTTATTCCATTCTATCCGGCTTTCTCCTGCACTTTTATCGGCCCTTATGATCTCAATGGTAAATTTCCTTGGGATTTGTTCTAAACTGACAGCTTCCCAATGGGCGAGACCCCTTCCGACAGCAGTCGGCTAGTCACAAGCCCACAGGTGCCATATCCCGTTTATATCCTGGAAAATGTTATGGTCATTTGGCTGATTTACCTGGATGTTCTCCCACCTTGAAAGTCCAATTGTTTAGGATCAGGTTCCGGTCCTATGACCCAACAACTACTTTCAATTTCGGGTATCAGGAGTTGCTCCTCTGCAGATTTTTTACAACCAGCAATTGAAATAATGCTTAAATATTCCACTGTTTTGTTTAATAATTGACTTGCTGTACAAATTAAAGCCAAACCAATTTATATACACAGTTTCATATGAACTTTGCAGTAGGAACACAGAACTCCATTCAGTTTGGAAATTAACAGCTTAGTGAAGCAATTCGAATCTATAGCTTCCGCTTTCAAGTTCCAGGACAACTTCTTTTTCCGTAATTTCTGTTAATAAAATACCGACGATCTCTCCTGCTGGTTTGCCATCCTTAACGATGGCCTTGCCTCCTTCATAAAGTTCCATCCTGTTGCCATCAAGGATCGGTATTTTAATAGTTGAAGTCGTATTGGGAGGAACAATTACTTCCAGGGTGAAAATATTATTTTCCCTGGTCCACTTGCTCATTAGCTGGCCATAAGGTGTAATGATCGCTCCTTGTGCCCAATCGAGACCTGCCGGTGGCATTGGTGCAATGATCGAATGTTTGAATCCAGGATAATTTTCATCGATCTGTATCCCAGCGAGGTGGGTGTAAAACCATTCACCAATTGATCCGAGTGCAAAGTGATTTCTGGAATTCATTCCCTCGGGTTTTTCGGTATCGCTGTTCCACAGCTCCCACATCGAAGTGGCACCATTTTTAACCATATATGCCCAGGATGGATATTCTTCATTTGTAGCAGTCTCGTATGCAAGATCATTGTATCCATAATCACTTAAGGTTGGCAGCAGGTATTTTGTGCCAAGGAAACCGGTACTTGGATGTTTGCCACGCGACAATACATCTTCCTTTAGATTTTCAGCAATGGCTTCACGTTTATCTTTGGGAGCAAGACCAAAATTCAGGGGCAGGAGCAGAGCGGTTTGCGTACCTCCTTCATAACTTGCTTTCTTTTCGTCGAAATATCTTTTTTGATACGCCGCAATAATTTCAGAAGCAAGTATGGAGTAATCCGACTGATCTTCAGTGTTTCCGAGGATGGCGGCAAATTCTGATAATAACTTTGTACTTAAATAGTAATATGCTGCCGAGATAGGCTGCTGCGGAGAGCTTACAACTGCGATCCAGTCGGCATAACCTCCCCATCCGTTGTTATCGTAAATATAAAGACCATCCTTTTGTGTGTTATTACGCATGTATTCCACCCATTCCTTGTAATCTGTGTAATATTTCTCCAGGATCCTGGTATCTCCATAAAACCTGTACATCTCCCATGGAACAATGGTAAAGGCATCGCCCCACGCTGGTTTGGCAGGTCCCTCCACAACAATTGCGGGATTCACGTCGCTTACCCATCCTTCTTCTGACTGGCTGTCGGCAATATCCCTGATCCATTTTGCATAGAAACCTGCCATGTCCATGTTGTAACATGAAGTTGCTGCAAATATCTGTGCATCGCCCATCCAACCAAGTCGCTCGTCTCTTTGAGGACAATCGGTTGGAACTGAAAACATGTTGCTGCGCTGCCCATTTTGAATATTTGCCTGGATCTTATTCAGCATGTCGTTTGAACATTTAAAGACTCCTGTTTCCGGAGCAGCGCTGTGAAAATTCAGACCGATAACTGTTGTTGAATCAGGTTCTGACCGCAATCCACTGATCTCAACATATCTGAACCCATGGTAGGTGAAAGCAGGTTCCCAGGACTCAGCTTCTCCACCTTTAAGAATATACCTGTCTGTTGCCTTGGCTGAACGCAGGTTTTCCTGTGCCACGCTACCGTCTTCATGCAACAACTCAGCAAATTTCATTACAATTTCGTCACCCGCTTCTCCTTTTACATTGAGCTGAATACCGCCTGTTATGTTCAATCCCATGTCAAAAACATAAGCACCATTTTCAAGCTTATTTACTTTCCCGGGAATAATTTTCCTGGTTACTTTAATTGGAGGGGATGTACTGGCAGAAAGGACAGCCGTCCTGTTTTCGAACTCGTCTGCTGCATCCCAACTTGTATCATCAAATCCTTCATCTTTCCATCCTGCTATCTCAAGGCGGGCATCGTATGTTTCACCATGATAAATTGTATTTTCTGTTATCGGGGAGAAATTCCATTTCCATGTTTTGTCTGTTATAAAAAGTTCTTTGCTTCCGTCCACGTATTCTGCTTCAATCTGCAATAAAGCCATAAGGGGACCGTTGCTGTAGGACGTGCCTCCTCTCCAGCCAAGTCCTGATGAGTACCACATGTTCCCAAGAATTATACCGACGGCATTATTACCCTTGTTCAGCATGTCTGTAACGTCAAATACCTGGTACATGATCCTTTTAGGATAATCAGTCCAACCGGGCGTCAGCAATTCCTCACTTACCTTATCACCATTTAGGAATAACTGGTAGGTGCCCAGACCCGTTACATATGCCTTAGCGCTCCTGATATTCTTTTCGAGTTTAATTTCATTCCTCAGCAGGATAGACCTTGGTCTTATGGAATCAATCTTTGATTCAGATTCGTAGGCACCGATCCACTTCGCCTTCCAGAGAGAACTATCCAGCAGGCCCATATCAAATACTGCAGTCTCACTCCATCCCCCCGGCTCCTCGTTCTGGTCCCAAACCCTGACTGTCCAAAAGTAACGCATGCCTGACTGCAGTTCCTTGCCCATATAATTGTTAAAAGAGGACTTGTCGGAGATTACCTTGCCGCTGTTCCACATATCTGCTTTTTTTTCTGAAAGCAGGTTATTTGAAGTTGAAACCAGGACCTGGAAAGCAGTTTGTTTTGCACCCCGGGTGGAATCATTAAGGATCCACGAGAAGCGCGGAATGGGTTCATCGACAACCTGGCTTCCATACTCGGTTTTTAGTGAAACAGGGGCTTCATTCAGATCAGCAGAGCAGCTAAACATTAATAGGAATGCCACAAAAGCAAGCAGGATTTTTTTCATAATTGCTTAGTTAGTTTGGTTCAAATTGAAGTAAAAGTACAAATTTCGACCTTATTATAAAGCATCGTTTGATTAGAATGATTATGAGCCCGGGAGTTCGCTTATCTTTTCCAGGATAAAAGACCTTGCCAGCTTCATTGATTCTATACCTTCATCGAAAATCATATACAAATTGAAAAAACCGTGCATAATTCCCTGGTATTCAATATATGTGACCTCTTGCCCGGCCTGTGCTAGTTTTTCAGCATAAAATCGTCCATCATCCCTTATTGGATCCACCTGGGCGTTTAACATCAGGACGGGTGGCAGATCTCCACCCAGATCTGCTTCAAGAGGAGAAGCATAGGGATTGGATTCGTCCGCCAAATCCCTGAGATAACTTGCCTTTGATTCCCTAACGAATTCTTCTGTAAGTAAATAACTTCTTTTTTTGTCACGCAGAAAATAAAGGCGAGAGGGGAATTCCAGTTCGCGAAATGTCGTAGGAGGGTAATAGAGTACCTGGCAAAGTATACTGTTGTTATTTTCGTCTCTTGATTTAAGTGCCAGAACGGTAGCCAGGTTCCCTCCGGCACTATCGCCAATCAGTGTAATTTGATTTCCTTTTCCCCCGATCTTACTCAAATTGTTTATGATCCAGTCCCTTACTGTCTCGACATCATTCAAAGCAGCAGGGAAGGGGAATTCGGGAGCAAGCCTGTAATCGACCGCAACCAGGATCATTTGCGTTACCTTTGCCAGCTTTTTTACCGCCATATCGTATTCTTCTATACCACCATACATAAAGCCTCCGCCATGAATGAAAAGGATTACATGCCTTGCCTCCTGGGTACTGGCTTTGTCCGGATAGTAAATGCGAATGGGAATCGAGAAATCTCCTGATTCAACTTCGGTATTGATCACCTTGTGCATGTGCGGTTCGAAAAGATCGAACAGGCTTTTAGCGAATTCATTGTTATAGGGATTTGTTCTTACATGTTCTGCCGCTTTAAGAAGCTTGTAAGCCTTTGGGGACAGACAAGTTCCAGGCTCAGCTGTGGCAAATTTTTCATTCCTGCATGGATCTTGCGTGATGCTTGACCCTCTCACTCCAAACAGG
>CAYSAH010000118.1:0-2076 GCA_964428945.1 uncultured Bacteroidaceae bacterium
AGAAGCTGTATAACGATGGTAGCAGAGATATAAGGCATGATCCCTAGTCCGAAAATCGATGCACGTGCAAAAGCTCCACCGGTAAACAGGTTTATAATATCCATTATATTACCTGAGGGTTGTTTCAGGCTTGACAATCTGGTAGGATCAATACCTGGAAGCACCACGTGCGTTCCCAAACGGTATATCACCAAAATAAGAAGGGTGTAGAGAATTCTCGACCTGAGTTCCTCAATTTTCCAGATATTCCTTATTGTTTCTAAAAACTTCTTCATCAAGTTCAGATTTTTTCGGCTTTACCGCCAAGTGCTTCAATGGCTTTAATAGCAGATTTTGAAAAGGCATGAGCTCTAACTGTCAATTTGGTCTTTAATTCTCCTTCACCAAGGATCTTCACCAATGTACTTTTCTGGATCAAACCGGCATCGATCATTGTATCAACAGATATCTCAGTAAAATTCTTTTTATCAGCCAGTTCCTGAAGGGTCCCAATATTTATGGCTTTAAATTCCTTGCGGTTAATATTTGTAAAACCAAATTTAGGAACACGACGCTGCAAAGGCATCTGGCCACCTTCAAAACCTACTTTTTTGGAATAACCGGACCTTGATTTCTGCCCCTTGTGTCCACGGGTTGAAGTTCCTCCATGTCCGGAACCCTGACCACGACCGATCCTCTTCTCACTTTTTGTAGAACCTTTTGCGGGTTTTAAATTACTCAATTCCATTTTCCTTGATCTATAATTTGATTATTACTTAAGCTCTTCAACAACAACCAGGTGAGAAACCTTGCGTACCATTCCCAGAATTTGGGGAGTGGCCTCCATTTCAACAGTCTGGTTCATCTTTTTCAGACCAAGTGCATCCAGCGTTCTTTTCTGGCGAAGGGTCTGTCCGATCCTGCTTTTCTTCTGGGTAATTTTAATCTTTCCCATTACTTATTTCTTATTATCCGTTAAATACTTTATCCAAAGTGACTCCCCTGTGTTGAGCCACAGTATTTGCATCTCTCAGTTCAAGGAGCGCAGCAAAAGTAGCCTTCACAAGGTTGTGAGGGTTTGAAGATCCTTTTGATTTCGCAAGCACATCCTTAATCCCGACACTCTCCAGCACTGCACGCATAGCGCCACCTGCCTTTACACCTGTACCACTGGCAGCCGGTTTGATGAAAATGGTTGCTCCACCATATTTTGCAAGCTGTTCGTGAGGAATTGTACCTTTGATCAAAGGAACCTTTATGAGGTTTTTCTTTGCATCCTCCACACCCTTTGCAATAGCAGTGGTAACTTCATTAGCTTTTCCCAGTCCATGTCCTACGATGCCATCTTCATTTCCAACCACAACGATTGCTGAGAAGCTGAATGTTCTACCACCCTTGGTTACTTTTGTTACACGCTGAATGCTAACGAGGCGATCCTTAAGTTCAAGATCACTTGTTTTAACTTTCCTTATACTGTTTGTTGACATAGTAATTCTTAAAATTTAAGTCCATTTTCCCTGGCAGCATCAGCTAAACTTTTAACCCTGCCATGATATAAATAACCGTTCCTGTCGAATTTTACGGTTTCGATTCCTTTTTCCTTTGCCTTGCCAGCAATTAATTTTCCAACAAGCTTAGCCTGTTCGACTTTATTTACCTTTTTCTCGGCAACGCCTTTTTCCTTTGAAGAAGCGGAAAGGATTGTTTCCCCGGTCAGATCGTTTATGATCTGGGCATAAATCTGCTTATTACTTCTGAAAACAGACATCCTTGGAATATCAGCAGTACCGGTAAGGTTTTTCCTTATCCTCATTTTGATCCTGCTTCTTCTTTCTTGCTTTGTTAAAGCCATTTCTATATAATTTTCTTTATTTCCGGATAAATCCTACAATTAAACTGAAGCTGATTTACCAGCTTTCCTTCTGAGCTGTTCACCAACGAACCTGATCCCCTTTCCCTTATAGGGTTCTGGCGGACGGAATGATCTGATCTTCGCAGCAACCTGACCTATCAACTGTTTATCTGCACTTGTGAGGGTGATTACAGGATTTGCCCGTCTTTCAGTTTTTGTTTCAACTGAAACCTCCACGGGAATCT
>CAYSAH010000118.1:2086-7156 GCA_964428945.1 uncultured Bacteroidaceae bacterium
CAAGGCTAAGTTCCAGGATCTGGCCTTTTGCCTCTGCCCTGTATCCAACACCCACTAATTCCTGTTGAATTGTATATCCTTCAGATACTCCAAAAACCATATTATTGATCAATGACCTGTATAGTCCGTGCATTGATTTGTTCCGAATCTCGTCATCAGGACGATCAAAAATGATATGATTTTCTTCAACCTTAATTGTGATAGCCTTATCAACCTTTTGTTGCAGCACGCCTTTTGGACCTTTCACAGTCACAAAATTATTCTCATCAATACTTATTGTTACTCCCTGTGGTAAAACAATCGGTAAAATTCCAATCCTTGACATGGTAAATAGCTTTCTAATTTATAATACGTAACACAATACTTCACCACCAACTCCCATGCTCCTTGCTTCCTTATCTGTCATAACACCGTGTGATGTTGAAACGATAGAGATTCCAAGTCCGTTAAGAACACGTGGCACTGAGTCTTTATCAGAATACTTTCGAAGTCCGGGGCGACTAACTCTTCCAAGCTCTTTAATAGCCGGAACTTTAGTTACGGGATGATATTTTAGAGCAATCTTAATATTTCCCTGGGGACCCTGTTCCTCAAATTTATAGTTCAGGATATACCCTTTTTCAAAAAGTATTCGCGTGATATCTTTTTTAATGTTTGAAGCAGGAATATCAACGATCTTGTGATTTGCCATCACTGCGTTCCTGATTCTGGTCAGATAATCTGCAATTGGATCTGTCATTTTTATCTCTTTAAAATTCTTCTTTAAAATAATTACCAGCTGGCTTTTTTTACCCCGGGAATAAGACCTGAAGAAGCCATTTCCCTGAAAGTAATCCTACTGATACCAAATTGGCGCATATATCCTTTAGGTCTGCCAGTAAGCATACAACGATTGTGCATCCTTATTGGATTTGAGTTCCTGGGCAGACGGCTCAATCCCACGTAATCGCCTTCAGCTTTTAATTTTGCCCTTTTCTCAGCATATTTTTCAACTAATTTCTGGCGCTTTACCTCGCGAGCCTTCATTGATTCTTTGGCCATATTATATTTTTTTTGCGTTTTTAAACGGTAAACCAAATTCTTTCAGCAGAGCCAGAGCTTCTTCATCAGTATCTGCTGATGTAACAAATGTTATATCCATTCCAGATATTTTATTGATTTTGTCAATATCGATTTCCGGAAATATGATCTGTTCTGAAATACCAAGTGTGTAATTTCCACGACCATCAAATTTTGTGGATATACCGTTGAAATCACGAATCCTGGGAAGAGCAACATTGATTAGTCTCTCAAGGAATTCATACATTCTTTCACGACGCAGTGTTACTTTCACACCAATAGGCATTCCTTTTCTAAGCTTGAAGTTGGAGATGTCCTTTGTTGACATAGTCTGAATGGCATGTTGCCCAGCGATATTCGACAGCTCTTCCTGAGCCAAATCGATCATCTTTTTATCAGCAATTGCCTGACCAACTCCGCGATTAATAACAATCTTGGAAAGTTTGGGAACCTGCATTCCACTGCTGTATCCAAACTGTTCGGTCAGCGCAGGAATGATCTCCTCTTTATACTTCTTTTTTAAGGTAGGTACGTATTCCATTACTTGATCTCCTCACCTGATTTTTTTGAATATCTAACTAATTTACTTTTATCATTAAGCTTTCTGCCAATCCTGGTTGCTTCACCTGAAGAAGGATCCAACAGGTTCAGATTTGAAATATGGACAGGAGCCTCCTTTTTAATGATACCTCCTTGTGGATGCGTAGCATTAGGCTTGGTATGCTTTGATACCATATTCACGCCTTCAACGATGGCACTTGTTTTATTTTTGCTAATTTCCAGTACTCTTCCCTGCTGTCCTTTATACTCTCCGGAATTCACCTTGACTATATCACCTTTCCTGATATGTAATTTCTTCTGCATTTGCTTAATCTTTAAATATTAGAGTACCTCCGGAGCCAGTGATACAATTTTCATATGTTTATCACGAAGCTCCCTTGCTACAGGTCCGAAAATACGGGTTCCGCGCATTTCGTTTGTATTATTCAGTAGTACCACAGCATTGTCATCAAACCTGATATAGGAACCGTCAGCACGTCTGACTTCTTTTTTGGTTCTGACAATAACAGCTTTTGATACTGTACCCTTTTTCACTTCACCTGAAGGAATAGCACTTTTAACACTAACGATGATCTGGTCTCCAATAGAGGCATATCTCTTTTTCGTACCACCCAGAACACGGATGCAAAGCACTTCTTTTGCACCGCTGTTATCTGCTACCAATAATCTACTTTCCTGTTGTATCATGGCTTACTTGGCTCTTTCAATGATTTCTACTAATCTCCATCTTTTATTCTTGCTCAATGGCCTTGTTTCACTGATAAGTACAGTGTCACCTGCGTTGGCTGTATTCTCTTCATCATGAGCCATGAACCTGGAGCTTTTGTTAACAAATTTCCCGTAAATTGGATGTTTAACCTTCCTTTTTACAACAACTACGATGGACTTATTCATGCTGTTACTCACAACAACACCAACGCGTTCTCTTCTGGTATTCCTGGTAATTTCTTCCATGTTATTTTTTACTTTCAGTTTGCTCAGCAGATTGTCTGGAACTCAATTCTGTCTTAAGTCTCGCAACGATCTTACGGGCCTCCCGGATCTTGTTTGGATTATCCAATGGTGACACTGCATGGTTCATTTTCATACGATCCAACAGGTTCTTTTCTGTATCGATTCTTTCTTCGATCTCCTTTATGGATAATTCTCTGATTTCGGAACTCTTCATCCTTATCAATATTTATTACATTTCATAATCTCGTCTGACGACGAATTTTGTTTTCACTGGAAATTTCTGGGCACCAATTCTCAATGCTTCTTTCGCAACATCAAATGGCACACCTTCAATTTCAAAAATAATTCGTCCAGGTGTGATAGGACTTACAAATCCTTCAGGAGCACCTTTACCCTTACCCATCCTAACTTCAGCAGGCTTCTTTGTTATGGGCTTATCCGGGAAAATTCTTATCCATAGTTGTCCTTCCCTTTTCATATGCCTTGTAACAGCCTGACGGGCTGCTTCAATCTGCCTGCTGGTAAGCCAGGCATTTTCAAGGGATTTGATCCCAAATGAACCGAATGCCAGAGTTGAACCTTTTTGCGCATTTCCTTTCATGCGCCCCTTCTGCATTCTCCTGTATTTTGTCTTTTTAGGTTGTAACATTACCTTAAAGTATTACTATATTCTGATACTACTTTCTTTTACTTCTAAATGTTGTTCCGGCCTTTGGCTTAACATTTTTAGCACCAATATTTGGAGAGAGATCTCTTTTGCCAAATACTTCGCCATTACAAATCCAGACCTTAATTCCAAGTACTCCAACTTTTGTATGGGCTTCTGCAAGAGCGTAATCGATGTCGGCACGTAAGGTATGCAAAGGGATCCTGCCATCTTTATATGTTTCTGAGCGGGCCATTTCAGCACCACCCAACCGTCCGCTGATCAGTACTTTAATTCCTTCAGCTCCCATCCTCATGGTTGAAGCGATGGACATCTTAATAGCGCGGCGATATGAAACTTTTCCTTCCAGCTGGCGGGCAATATTGTTTGCAACTATTGTGGCATCAAGTTCCGGACGTTTTACTTCAAAAATATTGATCTGCACCTCCTTACTGGTGATCTTCTTCAATTCTTCCTTCAATTTGTCAACTTCCTGGCCACCTTTGCCGATAATAATACCAGGACGAGCTGTATTTACTGTAACAGTAATAAGCTTAAGAGTCCTCTCGATAACTATTTTGGAGATACTGGCTTTTGCTAAACGGGCGTTTAGATATTCACGGATCTTGGTATCTTCAACAAGCTTTGTTGAATAATCTATTCCACCGAACCAGTTCGAGTCCCAACCTTTGATAATGCCTAAGCGGTTACTAATTGGATTTACTTTTTGTCCCATTTAATTATTTTTCTTGAGATTCAACTTCTTTTGCCACATGCTTGCTTTCGAGCATAACAGTTACATGGTTAGAACGCTTTTTGATTCTGTGCGCACGGCCCTGGGGAGCTGGTTGTATTCTTTTCAACGATCTTGACTGATCAACAAAAGCCTCTTTCACAATAAGATGACTTTCCTCAATACGAGCTCCCTCATTCTTAGCCTGCCAGTTAGCAATGGCTGAAAGCAGAAGCTTTTCAACGGCACGTGATGCTTCCTTAGGACTAAACCGCAGCATGTCAAGGGCTTTATTCACCTCAACGCCTTTGATCATATCTGTAACAAGCCTCATTTTGCGCGGTGATGTAGGGCAATTCCTCAACATGGCATAGTACTGGCTCTTTTTTGCCTCCTTTGTCTGCTCGGCTCTGTTTCTTTTTCTGGCACCCATTTGATTAGGTATTTATTAATTTTTACTTCTGCTTACCACCATGACCCCTGAAGATGCGTGTAGGTGCAAATTCTCCAAGTTTGTGTCCAACCATGTTCTCGGTGATATATACAGGTATGAATTTATTTCCGTTGTGGACAGCAATAGTATGTCCAACAAAATCAGGAGAGATAACTGACCTTCTTGACCAGGTTTTAAGAACTGACTTTTTACCTGCATCGTTCATGTCGAGGATACGCTTCTCCAGCTTAAAATCGATAAATGGACCTTTTTTTAGTGAACGGCTCATGTGTTATTGTTTTTTAGATTTTCTCTTCTCAACGATATACTTGTCTGAATGCTTCTTTTTGGACCTGGTTTTAAATCCTTTTGCCATGATCCCGTTCCTGGACCTTGGATGTCCACCTGATGCACGACCTTCACCACCACCCATTGGGTGATCAACCGGGTTCATTGCAACACCACGAACACGTGGGCGGCGTCCCAGCCAACGACTTCTTCCTGCTTTTCCTGAATGCGTAAGTCCGTGGTCCTTGTTTGAAAGAGCACCCACTGTTGCACGGCATGAAACAAGGATCATTCTTGATTCTCCGCTGGGGAGTTTTACGATGGCGTATTTTCCGTCCCTTGAAGTAAGCGTTGCAGACGCTCCGGCACTTCTTACGATCTTTCCTCCCTGTCCAG
>CAYSAH010000118.1:7166-9594 GCA_964428945.1 uncultured Bacteroidaceae bacterium
TTATGAATGTCTGTTCCAAGCGGAATCTTTGAAAGCGGCAGTGTATTTCCAATTTCAGGAGCGATCTCCACTCCAGATTGAATTTTATCACCAACTTTCAATTTTTCCGGAGCTAAAATATATCTTTTCTCTCCATCTTCATAAACCAGCAGTGCAATATAAGCAGACCGGTTTGGATCATACTCTATTGATTTAACCGTGGCATTCATATCATCCTTATTCCTCTTAAAGTCGATCAGTCGGTACCTTCTCTTGTGCCCACCTCCAATGTAACGGGTAGTCATACGACCCTGGTTATTTCTTCCACCTGAACGTTTGATCGGCTGGATCAAAGATTTTTCAGGTGTGGAAGTAGTGATCTCCTCAAAGGAAGGAATCAGCTTTGTCCTCTGTCCTGGGGTTACAGGTTTATACTTCTTAACTGGCATATTTTCCTAGATATTGCTGTAAAAATCAATTGCTTCGCCTTCTGCAACAGTAACTACTGCTTTCTTGTATGAATTTGTTTTTCCAGATGTTACACCTGAGCGGGTGAACCTTGTTTTGGTTTTGCCGCTATATCGCATTGTATTCACATCAACAACAGTTACTTCATACAACTCCTCAACTGCCTCTTTGATCTGCAGCTTATTGGCTGTTTTCTCAACAACAAACCCGTAACGGTTGAATTTTTCACCCTGGGCAGTCATCTTTTCTGTTACTATAGGCTTCAATAAAATATTCATGACCTTATTCTAATCAGATTAGTTATGCTTTTTTCTGCAAAACGTCAAGGGAACTCTCGGCAAATAAAAGGGCTGAGGCGTTCATTATGTCGTAAGTATTTAATTCTGATACTGTTACGACCTTAGAGTTTTGTAAATTTCGCGACGACAAATATACATTTTTATTTCCTTCATTTAAAACGAAAATTGTTTTTTTATCGTCCACTTTCAGGTTTTTGCGAATATCAGCAAATTCCTTTGTTTTGGGTTGCTCGAGGGTAAAATCCTGAACGATCATCACCTGGTTATTTTTTACTTTATAGGAGAGGGCGGACTTACGTGCAAGCTCTTTTACTTTTTTATTCAGTTTTATACCATAAGTTCTTGGCCTTGGACCAAAGATTCTTCCTCCACTCCTGAAAATAGGGTTTTTGATATCCCCAAAACGTGCTGTTCCAGTTCCTTTCTGCCTTTTTACCTTTCTGGTACTTCCGGTGACCTCTCCGCGTTCCTTTGATTTATGAGTTCCCTGGCGTTGGTTGGCCAGATACTGCTTTACATCAAGGTATATAGCATGATCATTGGGCTCAATGCCAAAGATATCTTTGTCCAGCTTCACTTTTTTGCCGGTACCATTTCCTTTGATATCTAATACTTCTAATTCCATTACTTCTCAATTATTAAATATGAACCATTGGATCCGGGTACTGAACCTTTTAAGATAAGGAGGTTATTCTCCGGAATGATTTTCATAATTCGGAGATTCAGTATCTTAACCTTATTTCCGCCTGTACGACCTGCCATACGCATGCCTTTAAAAACGCGAGACGGGTAGGACGATGCTCCAAGGGATCCTGGTGCCCTGTTCCTGTTATGCTGTCCGTGGGTAGCGTCGTTAACACCTTGGAAATTATGGCGCTTAACAACTCCCTGGAAACCTTTTCCCTTAGTGATTCCGGACACATCAAGCCACGTATCATTATTGAAATAGTCAACAGTGATCACATCACCGGCTTTCCAGTCCTTAACAAATCCTTTCAATTCGATCACCTTCCTTTTCGGGGTGGTTTTTGCCTTAGCAAAATGACCTTTCATTCCAGCAGGGGTATTCTTCTCCTTCTTATCATCGAATGCAAGCTGAACAGCTGCATAACCATCGCTATCATTAGATTTTACCTGTGTCACGACACAAGGACCGGCCTGTATTACGGTGCATGGAATATTTTTTCCGTCCGCATCATAAATGGAGGTCATTCCGACTTTTTTACCAATTAATCCTGGCATTTTAATATAATTTTCCTTGTTAAACTTTAATTTCTACTTCAACACCACTGGGTAATTCCAGTTTCATCAATGCATCGATGGTTTTTGGGGTTGAGCTGTAAATATCCAGCAGTCTTTTAAATGAACTAAGCTGAAACTGTTCTCTTGCCTTCTTGTTCACAAATGGTGAACGCAATACCGTATAAACCCTTTTATGTGTAGGGAGCGGTACCGGACCACTTACAACTGCGCCTGTCGACTTGACCGTTTTGACGATCTTCTCAGCAGATTTATCCACTAGGTTGTGGTCGTAAGACTTTAACTTAATTCTGATCTTTTGGCTCATTATCTTAATTATTATAAATGATTTCCCTTAAGCTTTTTTTAATAGTTCTGTTTCAATATTAGCAGGAACCCTTTCAAAATGACTAAATTCCATTGTAGAACTGGCTCTCCCAGAT
>CAYSAH010000119.1:0-1745 GCA_964428945.1 uncultured Bacteroidaceae bacterium
AGGAGATAAGCGGGGAGCTGAATGGTGTTTTTCATAGTTTTACGGGGAATGCTGATCAGGTAAAAAAGATCCTTGGCTACGGTTTTTACATTGGTATTAACGGGATCGTAACTTTTAAAAATTCGGGTTTGGCTGAAGTGGTAAAAACAATACCGCTGGAAAGGCTGCTGTTAGAAACAGATGCCCCCTTCCTGGCTCCTTCTCCCCATCGTGGGAAAAGGAATGAAAGTTCATATTTAGTGGAAATTGCAAAAAAGATAGCTGAGGAATTTGATACAGATCTGAGATTTCTGGCATCTGTTACAAGCCATAATGCAAAGAATCTTTTTAAGAAAGCATACTGATATGGAAAATCAGAAGGGAGTTTTGTTAATATACACCGGCGGAACTATCGGAATGGTTAAGGACCCTGTAACAGGTTCTTTGAAACCTTTTGATTTCTCCAATGTAAGTGAAAGTATCCCTGAATTAAAGCGCTTTGGATTTGATATAGATACGATTCAGTTCGAATCCCCGGTTGACTCGTCTGACATCCATCCCGGTTTTTGGATCAAAATTGCCGACATTATCGAAGAAAACTATGAACGCTACCTCGGTTTTGTGATACTTCATGGTACCGATACTATGGCATATTCAGCTTCGGCAATGAGTTTTATGCTTGAAAACCTTGCCAAACCAGTGATCTTTACCGGGGCACAATTGCCAATTGGCATCCTGAGGACCGACGGAAAAGAAAACCTGATCACATCGGTAGAAATTGCTGCAGCCCTGGAAAACGGGAAACCAATTGTCCCCGAAGTGTGTATTTATTTTGAAAGTAAACTCTACCGTGGTAACCGAAGCACTAAAGTTAATGCCGAACATTTCAATGCATTTCAGTCTGCCAATTACCCCTATCTTGCCAAAGCCGGGGTCGACCTGGTTTTCAACCGTGAATTTATAAGGTACCCTAAAACAAATGCCCCATTAATAGTACACAGGATTTTCTCCGACCAGATTACAATCATTAAACTATTTCCTGGCATCAACAGGAAATACATGGATGCCATCTTTAATATTGAAAACCTGAGGGCAGTGATCCTTGAAACCTACGGTGCCGGTAATGCTCCCTCTGAAGAATGGTTTATAAAAAGAATCCGGAATGCGGTTGCAAATGGAATTATCCTGCTTGATGTTACACAATGCAGCAGGGGAAGTGTGGAACTAGGAAGGTACCAGACCAGCAGAACCTTGCTTGAAGCTGGCGTGGTTAGCGGCTATGACATTACTACTGAGGCTGCTGCAACAAAACTTATGATTCTTTTGGCCCGCGATCTCAGCGACGCGGAGATTAAAACGCTTTTAAATAATTCACTTTCCGGAGAAATAACAGTTCACTAAAAGAATGTTTATTTTTTTTTTGTATTTTGCGCCGCGATTCTCTTTACAATTCAGTATTTTAGCGAATCACACGTTCTTTACTGTCATGATCTTCCAGCAATTGGAAGATTATGTAAGGTTCCTGGGTGTTGCAGGATTGATGTCAAGAGTCTTGAAAAGCAAGCTCTTTGAACTCTTCTGTATACCCATTTCATAATAAGTTCTTTGTATATTGATATTTGACAGGGTGCGAACCCAACAGACCAGGAGAGATGCAGGAGTGGCTTAACTGGCATCCCGATTTTATCGGGAGAAAGCGTGTGTACCGCTCCCCATTTCATAATAAGTTCTTTGTATATTGATATTTGACAGGGTGCGAACCCAAC
>CAYSAH010000119.1:1845-9584 GCA_964428945.1 uncultured Bacteroidaceae bacterium
GCTCATGAGATCCGAGGAACGAGGATCGAATAATCCCTCTCTCTCCGCAAATTTTATTGAGGAGAAAGGGTACTGAGGGTTCGAACCGAGGAGGAGAACAGGCCAAGACTGGGCTATTCGGGTTGAAAAACGACGACGAGCTCATGAGATCCGAGGAACGAGGATCGAATAATCCCTCTCTCTCCGCAAATTTTTTAAAAATATGGATCAATTAAAACGTTTAATAATTAAGAAGTTTAACAAACATTAACAACAATGAAAAAACTATTTGTATTAATAGCAGTTTTCGGGATGCTTTTGATGGGAGCATCTGTATTTGCTCAGGATGCAGAAGGCCAAACCTCTGCTTCGGATGACACGACACAGGTAGCTGAGGCCCAGATGGCAGCTGAAACTCCTGCAATGGAGACCCCGGCCGTGTCAGAGGAAAAAGAGAGTGGACTCAGTGTATTGCACACAAACCTGAAAACAAAATTTATCGAGGGTGGTGCAGGCTTCATGGGCGCTGTGCTTATGACCCTTATTTTTGGTCTGGCTCTTGCATTCGAAAGAGTAATTTACCTTAGCCTTGCTTCAACCAATACTGAAAAACTTTTGGTGGCAGTTGAAAATGCTCTGGCTGATGGTGGTATTGAAGCTGCAAAAGAGGTTTGCCGCAATGAAAGGGGGCCTGTAGCAAGTATCTTCTACCAGGGACTCGACAGGGCCAACCAGGGAATCGATGTAGTAGAAAAATCTGTTATTTCTTACGGTAGTGTTCAGATGGGTCTTCTTGAGAAAAACCTGTCATGGATCTCACTATTTATTGCAGTTGCACCTATGCTTGGTTTCATGGGAACTGTAATCGGTATGATCCAGGCTTTCGATAAGATCCAGGAACAAGGCGACGTATCTCCGACTGTTGTGGCCGGTGGTATCAAGGTTGCTCTTATTACAACTGTAACCGGTCTGATCGTTGCTATCATTCTGCAGTTCTTCTACAACTATCTTATCTCCAAGGTTGATTCGATCGTAAACAGAATGGAAGACGCTTCCATTTCCCTTGTTGACATGTTGGTAAAGCACAATCTTAAAAAATAAAAAAATAGGCTATGTCTGATACTAAAATATCATCAATCTCATTATATGTGGTTGCAGTGATCTCACTGGTGGTCATACTATTCTTCTACATTGGTCCAAAAACTGTCAATATCGACGAACTTGAATCAAGGGTAGAACAACTTCTTACAGAAGGTGTAATAGTAGATCAACCTGTTGCAGAAGCACCTGCAGAGATGGACAGCACAGCTGTCGATAGTCTCGGTGTCGCAGAGAGTGATTCTGCAGCCATCGCTACCGCAAATAATGAAATGGTGGAAACTCCGCTGGTTGCTCCCGAGGAGATCAACCTGAGAGACCATCTGACAGGGTGGGAACTTATGGTATATAAGCGCACAGATTATGCACTTGGCTGGGCTTATATCCTGCTGGTAATTGCATTAATTGCAGCCGTGATGTTCCCTCTGGTAACAATTGTAACTGATGTAAAAGCAATCATAAGATTACTTGCTGTTTTAGCTGGTGCTGTAGTTTTGGTGCTGCTGTCTTATTTTGTCTTTGCATCCGATACTCCCATCAACATTCTGGGATATACCGGTACTGATAACAGTGACCCGGGTACCCTGAAATGGATCGACACCGGATTGTTCTCAACATATATTATATTCGGGGTTGCATTGTTATCAATACTCTATTTCGAAGTTGCTAAATTATTCAAATAATATTCCAGGGAATTCCGTTTAATCATTAGACGGAATTCCCTTTAAATAGGAACCCAATGGCAAAAAGAGAATTACAAGAGATTAATGCAGGGTCAATGGCCGACATTGCCTTCCTGTTGCTGATCTTCTTCCTGGTTGCCACTACCATGGACGTTGATACCGGGCTTACCAGGCTTCTGCCACCGATCCCGGAGAAGGATGAACAAGTGGAAGTTAAAGTGAACAAACGAAACGTCCTGGTAGTACTGATCAACCGTAACGACCAATTAATGGTTGGAGGGGAATTCGGCACCAGGGTGGATGAACTTAAGGATATTACAATGGAATTCTTCCTGAATCCTGCTAATGATCCTACTCTTCCTGAAAAAGAACCGGAAGAAATACAATTTCCAATTGGATCATCGCCTCTTCTCCCGCCAGACGGAATGTGGAGGGGAATGGTTTCCAAAGGGGTTATTTCACTTCAAAACGACCGCTCAACAACTTATAAGAAATACCTCCAGGTACAGAACGAACTGGTTGCCGCTGTTAACCAGCTGAGACAAGACTTCTGTAAACTGTATTTCGATAAAGATTATGATGCGCTAAATATGAACAGTGAGATTGATAAAGAGATCTCTGAAGCAATCAGGAAGGTATACAAGATGAATATTTCTGAAGCAGAACCTAAAAATATTGGAGGGCTCAACTAATGTCTAAGTTTAAAAGAAAAAAGGGACAGGGTATGCAAGCGATCAATACCTCCTCCCTGCCGGATATTATTTTTATGTTGCTTTTCTTTTTCATGGTATCAACAACCATGAGAGAGACTGAAGTCCAGGTTAAAGTAACTCCTTTCGAGGTTTCAGAAGTAAAAAAACTGGAACAAAAATCACTTGTCAGTTACATCTATATCGGTCGTCCGAATAAGAACCTTCAGGGTCTTTATGGATCAGAACCAATGATCCAGATGAATGATAAACTTGTGAACGAAGAAGGTATCCCCACTGAATCGGTTCAGGATTTTGTGCTTTCTGAGCGTGAAAACCTTCCGGAAATTGATAAACCAAAAATGGTTGTATCATTGAGGATCGACCAGGACATTCCAATGGGAAAGGTCGATGACGTAAAACAGGCTCTGAGAAGGGCAAAGGCCCTGATCATAAACTATTCAGCCCGAAAGGAACATAACGAAAAAGGACGGTAAAAGTCCTTTGCTGAATATTCTTAAATAATTTTAAAGCCACTCATTTTCGGGTGGCTTTATTTTTTGCCCTTACTTTGAATGTGGACCTGAAACTATAAACCGACCGTAAAATAAAAAATGCAAGGGTCGTGACAACCATTCCCAGTGCAAGGAATTTGAATGAAGATGGGAACTGTATCAAGGCTACCAGCGACAGTAAGAATAAAACTGCAGAAATTATACCAAGTATAAGCATCAGGTTCCTGTAAAACAGGTCAAGTTTATCACTGTCGTTCATATTATTTGATTCACAGCATCCACAACCAATTTGTAACCTTTACCATGAACATTTATAATCTGAACGCCCGGGTCGCCTTTAAGATATTTTCGAAGTTTGGTAATATAAACATCCATACTCCTTGCATTGAAATAGTTGTCATCTATCCAAATAGCTTTAAGGGCAAAGTTCCGTTCCAGTACCTCGTTCATATTATTGCATAAGAGCTTCAGCAGATCCGATTCCTTGGTTGTGAGTTTCTGGCTGTTTCCCTTCAGGATAAGCTCCTGCTTCTTTACGTCAAAGTTGAATTTACCTATCTCCCAGATCTGCTTGTCTTCACCCTTCTTTCCCTTTGTCCTTCTCAGGATTGCTTCGATTCTGAACAAGAGCTCCTCCATACTGAAGGGCTTGGTTATATAATCATCCGCGCCCCTGCTAAAACCCTCCAATACATCATTCTTCATGGATTTTGCAGTCAGAAATATGATGGGGATATTGCTATTCATTATCCTTACATCAGAAGCAAGAGAAAATCCATCCTTTACAGGCATCATGACATCAAAAATACATAAATCATAATGATACTGCTCAAAATACCGGAAAGCCCTGTCCCCGTTGGTAACCCAGTCAGTTTCAAAATCCTTGGCCTGAAGATATTCCTGGAGGAGCGAACCCAGGTTTTCATCATCTTCAGCAAGTAATACACGCGTTTTTATGTCTTTCATCAGAATTGCTTTTCATTATACAACGGAAGTAAAATATCAAATTTTGTGCCTTTATTCAATTCACTTGCCAGGTCAATTGACCCGCCATGCTGTTCAACTATAAGCTTTACATAACTCAGTCCAAGTCCAAACCCTTTTACATCGTGAACATTCCCTGTAGATACCCTAAAAAATCGCTCAAATATTTTTTTCTGGTTTTCCTTACTTATGCCAATCCCCTTGTCCTTCACGCTGCAGCAAAAACTATGTTCTGTATTATACATCCTCACCTGGATATCAGGAGTGCCATTACTGTATTTTACAGCATTATCCAACAAATTGGTTATCACATTCATCAGGTGGACCTTGTCTCCATTAACAAAGTTGTGCTCAGCCTCATCATTCAGATAGAGTTTCCCATTCTGACTTTCGATCTGCAGCCTGAAGTTCTGTATAACGGTCGCAATGATCTCATGCATATTTACCCTTTCCTTTTTCAATACCAAATGCCCCTGGTCAAGCACGGCCATTTGAAGAACCCTTTCAACCTGGTAACCAAGTCTTTTGCTCTCGGTCTGGATGATCCTTGATATATGCCCCTTGTTCTTCTTTTCATCAGGAATGCTTTCATCATTCAGCATTTGCGAGGCTAAACTTATGGTCGAAATGGGAGTTTTTAACTCATGGGTCATATTATTTATAAAATCATTCTTTACATCTGATAATTTTTTCTGTTTAAAGATCACGTAAAGTGTAATTGTAAATAAAATGATCATCAAGAGCGTTAAGGCAAGCGTTGAGACCCCAAGGAAGCCTAGAGAACCCCTTACAAGCGCCTTCTGACCCGGAAAATAAAGATAGAGGTAATTGTTTTCTTTCAATATCTCATCATTCAAAAGACCTGTCCTGTAATAATAAAAATCCGTGTTCTTATTAAAGTTTTCTGATGAGTAAATATCGCTTTTATTGTCCCTTATCACAGTATACTCAAAATCCATGTTGATCCCATGGTCAACAAAGTTATTTCTCAGGATTTTTTCAAGTTGTTCCTGATTCACGCGGTTTTCAAATGAAACGTCGTCAAGGAGCATCCTTTTCACAATGGTGCTAACCAAAATCTCCTGCTCTTTCAGAGATTTTTCCAACTGCTGAATGTTTGCCTGGTCATGATATTGAGATATATGGATGGTATCCCTTGAACCTTCACCAGAATGCGTGATAACAAGAATCGTATCTCCTATCATCTCTATCAGCTCCTCCCTATCCATCCCTTCTTTTGGTGAGATCAATATATTCTCACCCTGTTTTCTTTCAAATTTAATTCCGGGATTCATGCTTCCTTCAACTACTGCATGCCATTCTATTCCTGAGGATGATGCCCGCTTCTCCTCAATAATGGTATTGACCCTGCTGGAAGTATAGTATTGCTCCAGCTGCCTTGAAACATCAGACAAAGTGCTGTTTACAAGCTGCTGGAACTGGATCTCCTTCAGATCGATCGCATTGCGGATCCATTTTATCTGAAGAACGATCAATCCCATCATTGCGAAACTAAGCGCAATAGCCAGTATCCATATGATCCGTTTACTCATAGAACAAAGATAAGGCATGTTTCAGCAGGAAGATCAACAAGTTAACAATCTTTAACATCTGTTAAGATTTACTAACTCATTTCTGACGTAGATTTGTAAAATAAGACAAACTAACTTATAATGAAAAAACATCAACTCATTATTATTCCAGCCCTTTTACTTGGAAGCATCCTTGCTGCCCAGGACAAGGCTGAAATTAAGATCAGGATTATTAAGGATGGTGAAGTGGTAAAAGATACAAGCTATACCTATGACGACATAACGAAAGCCAAACACGCCATACATATGCTCGACATGATGGCTTCGGATGATATACCCATGGAAAAAAAGCATATGAAACTCATGTCAATGGATGATGCCGGTGATAAAAAAATTGTATTTATTTCTGAAGACGGAGCCACTCATGAAATACACGGAGATGGCGTAAAATGGGTAAGTTCTACTGCATGTGAAGATGGCGATTCAGCCAAAACCTATATTGTTAAGGTAAAGGGAGATCCTCAAGCACATGGGAATGCTTACTTCTTTTCCGATGATGATGGCGACGAAAAAGTTATTTTCAATGAAGATGACGGACAGGTTGAGCTTATAATAAAGAAGATCAAAAAAGGGGACGGAACTGAAAAAATGGAGATCCATAAAGAGATCATAGTGATTGATGAGGCTGATGCTGAAAAAGGAGAATGGACCGTTAAGGAAGGTGATGACGATAAAGTGATCGTAATAAAAAAGGCCGGGGAAGACTTGAAATGGACCTCAAAAGATGGAGATATCGATGAAAATACTGAAGTGATCATTATCAAAAAAGATGGATCCGACAAGGATGAGAAGATGGAAGTTGAAGTGAAAATTGATGATAATGCTGATACGGTAAAACAAAAGACTGGAAAGAAAAAACAAAGTAAATAGATTTTATGGTTTAGGTTTAGGGTGCGTTTAGAAGGGTTGTCTGCAGTTGCGGACAGCCCTTTTTTCATTTATATAAAAAGGAACTTAGGCTATCCCGGAAATTTAATTGAAAAATAGTACTTTAGTTTTAGTATTTGACCTAAATCAATGCAATGTCAAAGGAGGCTTCCTATAAGGTCCTGGGTCTGAAACCAGGCGCAACAGAGCCCGAAATTAAATCGGCTTACAGGAAGCTTGCAAAAAAATACCACCCTGACAAGAACAAATCCGAGCAAGCTGCGCAAAAATTCCAGCAGATCAAGGAAGCGAGAGATGAACTTCTGAAAGGGGACAAAGCCATACCATACCAGAGAGATGAAAGCTATACCAGAGCCTCAGATCTGCTGAAGGAAGAAAGGAGGAAGGTCCGTGAAAAGGAAAGGATCTTTGAGCAAAAACAGAAGGAGGCAGCAGAAAAATACAGGCAAAGTGAATTGTATGACCTGGTACTTTTATTTCGTTACATGCTGAATGCTTTTATTGTCCTGTTCAGTATTGCAGCAGTCCTTCTTCCGTTCATACTTGCAATCGTCATCGAACCTGTGGTATTATGGGCAACATTCTACTTCGTAATTATCGGGGTATTCCTGTCCTGGCATATTTACCAGAAAAGGAAAACCTGGTTCAGGCTCGGGAAATTCAACCTTACCCGTGGAAAGGTCATTAACTTCCTCCATAAGCCAGTCTCGCATCCTACCAGTGATTACTGTTGCTATATGTACAATGAAAAAGCTGATGGCAAATACTATCATATAAAACTTATCCAGGTGGTCGATATAAAAGTTGAATCACGCGGTGCCCTTGATCACAATGCTTCATTTAAACAGAAAGCGACCAATATAACCCTTCCCCGAAGTACAAAGGCAGAGATGGTTCACAGGATCTGCACCATCGTAAAAATCTCAGTGATAATACTCTTTATTGCATTTTTTCCCGTAAGCAGTCTGTTCTGGAGGATAGTTCCCGGTATAACAAGTGCTATTCTGATAAGCTCAATTATTTTAAAGGCAGCTGGGGTAAAGCCAAAAACATCCTTCCTTCTTACACCTGCCCTGATCATTAAATCTGCAGTTTGGATCGGTGTTATCACGAGCATCAGTAAAGTTGGTCCCGGATTTGACCTTTCACTTAACGAATATAAAATGATCGTTTTTGCGGGCTTGTTGTTCCTGCTGGACATGCTCTTTGACCTCCTGCTCGGGCTATTTGCATTTTACCCTAAGCTCTTCAAGCCTGTATTGCCCCAGGGTAAAACACTAACTAAATTATATAATGAAGGTTACCAGAATT
>CAYSAH010000120.1:0-3099 GCA_964428945.1 uncultured Bacteroidaceae bacterium
AAAAACCAGCAGCTTGCTGCTTATTTAATATCTCTGTGGTATAGCTGTTACACAAAGGAACACAGAGGTTCACAGAGAATCAGAGGGTATTGCCGGCAGCATTTATCCTCCGGATGGATATACTTTCAATAGTATTTGGTGTACTGTCTTTTGTTCCGGATTCTGGCTTGCCTGAACCTGGGTTCGATCCCGGGATGTAAAGGGTTTTATAATTTGGTAATTTTCTTGATATTTGTATATATCATCAATAAGAGAACTGTAAACTTTGCTGGCAATTGATTATTGTTTGTCTCCAACTGAAACCAAAGCTGCATGAAATACAAAAATTACCTCCCGGGATTTGCAATTTTTATAAGTATTTTTTCCGGAATACACCTGTACGGACAAGAAAACAACCAGGGAAATAAGATCCAAAATCCAAATGACTCAGTTAGAATTGATAAAATCGTCATTCTGAAGAACTGGATTACCTGGGACATCATCATTAAAAATGAATTATTATTCGAAGAAGGCGACCGGGTAACATACGGACAGATCGACACCTCCATGAACAAAGTATGGAACATCGAGAACTTTGCAGATGTAAGCTATACGATAAATGAAACTCCTGAAGGAAATGTTATGGAAATAACTGCCCTTGATGCGGTCAAATTCTATCCATTGTTCACTATTGACCACAGCAGTGAAAACGATTATAATTACAGGTTGGGAGCCGGTGATGACAATTTTCTGGGGAGCAATTCCAAATTGAAAATTGCATGGGAGAAAAATCCTGTCGGGGTGAAATGGGATTTCAGCCTTGGCCTGCCGCGGCAGCTCCTCTATAAAAACATGACCACAAGGTTTGGCTTCACCAAGGGTAATGAAACTAAAAGATTTCTTGAAAGAATTATTACTGAAGAGAATGGGGAGAAAACAGCAAGCTATACTCCCCTGCTGCTCGCACCTTACGATAAGACAGAAATTTATGCGGAAATCGGTAATCCATGGCATCTCGATTATCAGTACCGTTTCTCCCCGGATCTTAAACTCAGGTACATGAAACATGTTATTAATTATTCCCTCCTAAGCCAGGAGGACCTGGACCTGGGTGTTGAAGTGCCTGAGGACAGCTATAATTTCTTAAACCTGGAGATTTCTGAATCAATAGGGACCGTGAATACAAAAAGACACAGAAAAGATGGCTATACTGCTGCTGTTTCCTACAGCCCGAGTATAGGCCTGCAAGGTACAGAAAGCTATCAAAGCTTTAATTTAAGTGGAGAATTTCACAAAAGTATCACCCGGATCATTCAATTGTCAACCTGGTTAAAAACCGGATATACAACTGCAGATGATCAGTACAGGTTTATAAAAGGATCAAGCGATGTACTTGGATTAAGGACAGGCGAAATATATGGAAAGACATACTACTCTGCCTACCTGGGCTCACATTTTACCTGGTTAAACACCAAATGGATCTCACTGGAAAATGCCTATTTCATCAACACGGGTAATGGAGCGGACTCCTTTTCTGACCTGTTTTCAAATAAACAAAAAACAGCGGTCGGTACCTTCCTGGAGATCAGGTTCCCCATTGCACCTATTGCTGTTTTCAGATTCTCATTCATGTATGCAGGGCCTGGCAGCGAATGGTTTAAATTTAATATTAAATAGTTATGAAAAATCTTTGGTTTGCAGTGATCGTGCTTTTCGCTGCTGAAATAAGCGGGCAAAATCTTACCGATGCAAGCTTGTTTTTAAAGAACGACAATGTTCAGCTGGATTCGATCGGATCCCTGTCCGGAGACCTTTACAGCAAACTGGGACATCATGGCCCGGCAGTTGAGAATCAGTGGCTCGGACTCCGTCTCTATTTTGATAAAAAAACTGCCATTGATGTGTATTCAAAGACCAGGCCCGGCCTTGAAATCCGTAAAAAGCTATGGTACCCTTCAAAGGAAGAACAACTTGCGGGCTGGGGAGCAGATTATTATAAAGTAGGAAAATCCCTTGGCCTTGGAGGAATAAGGCTATGGGACGGACAGTCACTTGTTATGCTCGACCCGGTATCAAAAAGAACTGCAACTGTAAAATCTGACGGGGACAGTTCGTATATGGAAATGCTATCTGAAGGGGTATCCTATTTGAATAAAAAAGTGGATATCCTTATTCGGGTAAGTGTATTTTCCGACAGGCGCGAGGCTAAAGTCGAGGCATTCTCATTGACAGGCGAACCGGTACAGTTTGCAACCGGCATCAACTATTTCAAAGGTTTTAAGACCGAAAGTCACAGTAACTACATTGCAACCTGGGGGCTGCATCCTGAAGATGTTGCTGCCGAACCCGTTGAGCTTGGGGCAGCAATCCTTTTTGATAAAAAAGATTTTGAAAAGCAGATGGATGATGGCGATCAATTCCTGCTGATCTCATTCCCCGCAACCAGCATCGAAACATGGATCACATCGGCCAACGCCAAAGAAAGTGAAATAAACAATTTTGAAAGGTTTATCAGGGAAATCAAAAACCTGGAAGTAAAATAGAACCCGGATATGAAAATACAAGGATCAACTACACGATACCTCCTGCTTATTGCAGTTCTGATTGCAACAGCAGGCAGCCTGGAAGCCCAGAAAAAAGACAGAAAATATGTGTACCCGCAAAGGCCTGAAGTCCCAATTATCCTGCAGGACAACGAGGTATATTTTGATCTGGTGAAAGATACTGTCAGGATCGACTGGCACAGATTGGATGGCACACTGAAATACATAACAAACGAATACGATTGTTCAGACTTTCGCTATGTAAACCTGGTTCGGATACTCTATGAGTTTGGAGATAAGATTCCTGCGGATTACAGGAATAAGATTGACAGTGTACTGTTCAATTTCAGGTATTGGTGGGATGAACCCGGCGAAAACTCGATGTGCTACTGGAGTGAAAATCATCAGATATTGTTCGCATCTGCAGAATACCTGGTTGGACAGCTATACCCGGAGACCGTATTTCCAGGTAGCGGATTAACTGGCAAACAGCACATGGAGAAAGCACGTATACGAGCAATGGATTGGTTTGAAATGCGCTGGAAGTATGGGTATATAGAGTATTATTCAAATGTTT
>CAYSAH010000120.1:3109-9552 GCA_964428945.1 uncultured Bacteroidaceae bacterium
TTCTGAAGATGAAGAAATGGTGTTGAAGGCTAAAATAGCTATGGACCTGCTTTTCTTCGATGTCGCCACGCAAAGTAGCAATGGAATGTTCATATCTGCCAGCGGCCGGGCCTATGAGAACAACCGCAAAGGCGGACCCGATTCTGATTTTGGAGGATTAACAAACTATTACTGGGGAAACGGAAAAGAAATTGGCCCGGGCATTATGTACGGGATGATGCGAACAAAATATGATATTCCCCCGGTGTTTAAGGAAATAGCGCTAGATACTTCAGTTGTTATTATCCGGCAAAGCAACGGACTCGATCTCACTGAATTAAAAAAGGAAGGCTATTATGGTTCAGACAACAGGAGCATGATGATGCAGTGGGGTATGGAAGCATTCACAAATGATATTATTATTCGTAATTCCCTGAAGCATATCCGGAATACCAATATGTTCTCCAATTCATTTGTAAGTGACTTTCGTGTGATGAATTTCTTTTTATTAAGATGGCTGCACCTTGAACCAACAGTATCCAGGATCCTTAATCCACAATACAATGGTGTAGCTATCCAAAAGGGTAATACCTATACTTACAGAACTCCTGATTATTCGATCTATACCGTACAAAGTCACCAACCCGGGGATTATGCAGACCAACAGCATATTTTCGGAATGAACATTGGCAATCATTTCGCCATCTTCCATAATCACCCGGCCAGGGAAAAGGGAGTAAAAGCACAATCGCCCAATTACTGGACAGGCTATGGCCATTTCCCCCACTCGGTTCAGGATAAAAATGTAAATCTTTCGATCTACAATATTCCAAAGAAAAAAGGGATCATGGAAAAGGATCTTTTAGACTACACCAGGGCTTATTTCCCAGGCGCCATGTTCGATACGGCCTTTTTATTTAACAATTATGCATTTGGAATGAAGGGAGAAACCTATTGCGCTTTTATTGGCTTCAACGAACTCAATTTCAGGGATGAAGCAAAGGATGATATAATTCAGCAGGGAAAAAATACTTTCTGGATCACAGAGGCAGGCAGTGCAGGAGAGGATGGAACATTCGAAGCTTTTGTTGAGAGAATTAAGACGAATCCTGTTCAGTTTGATGAGAAGAAACATGAATTGAACTATGAATCAGATGGGAAAGTCTATTTTCTGAAATTCGGCGGAGACTTTATGTTGGACGGAAAGATAATAGAAACCGCTTACTCCCGTTATGACTCACCCTATGCTTCAGCAGAAAAAAAAGCCGAAACACTGACCTTTGAAAAAAACGGGAAGACCCTGTTTATTGATTTTGATAATTTAGTTCGTACATATTAAAACAGCATTCGATGAATAAATTTATAAAATCATTGACCGGGCTGCTAATCTTTGCAGCTATCGGTTCCGATTCCAGCTTTACATATGCTCAAAATGACCCGAATATTCAGCTAACTTCCAATCCCGTGAAAGTCGGAGAGTTGATCGCAGATAATATTATTGGACGGCGCGTATCCTGGAGATATCAAAATGCCTGCACCTATTACGGTTCGCTGGTTTTTGCAGATGTAACAGGGAACAAGGATATTACGAATCAGCTTAAAGCGCTTTATACCCCTTTTTATACAGGGAAACGCAAGCCATGGAAGGGTCATGTGGATTACAACGTGTTTGGAATATGGCCATTCGAGCTTTACCGCCAGACGGGAGATGAAAAATACCTCCAGGTAGCTCAAATGCTGGCAGAGGATGAATATAAAAACCCCAGGGAAGACGGATTATGTGAATACACCCGCTTCTGGGTGGACGATATGTACATGGTAGGATCCCTGCAGGTTCAGGCTTTCAAATCGACAGGGGACAAGAAATATATTGACCGTGCAGCGCTGCAGCTCAAAACTTATTGTGAGGAACTTCAGAGGCCCAATGGCATGTTTCACCATCGCGAAGATGCACCATTTTTCTGGGGACGCGGTAATGGCTGGGCCGCTGCAGCTTTCACTGAATTATTAATGGTACTTCCGGAAGATCATGAATATTACCCAGTGCTGCTCGGAGATTTTCAGAAAATGATGCGTACAATTGCATCCTTCCAGGGAGAGGATGGGATGTGGCACCAGTTGATCGATGACCCTGAAAGCTTCCCCGAATCATCATGTACCGGGATGTTCCTTTTTGCCCTTGCTTCCGCAATAGATAATGGCTGGTTGCCCTACGACGAATACTTGGAGAATGTTGAGAAAGCATGGAATGCGCTTGCCGGGTATGTAAACGGGAAAGGGGAAGTGGAAAATGTATGCATAGGAACCAATGCGAAAGACGACAAGAAACACTATCTGACCCGTCCGGTTTCAACAGGAAACTTCCACGGTCAGGCAGCCGTGATATGGGCAGCAACAGCGATGGTCAGACTGTCTAAGTAGCAGTGAACGGCAAACCAATAAGTAGCTGCTTATCTGTCTGAAACAAATTGATTTCAATTTATTACGCTCTGTTATCGTAGCCAAAACTATTAAAAGCTCAGGCTAGATATTCACTAAAACAATTTCTCTGAAAAACAAAACGTAAAACCTGGCATCCCATCATGAAAAAGCTTTACAGAATTTATTTACCGCTGATCACATTTGCGCTTATGCAAATGTCCTGCTCCCAGACCACTAAAAATGTCGCTCCTGAACATTATGGTCTATCCTCCGATACCCTGGAAACAGCTGCTCAAAAAATGCAGGAATTTATCGATTCCGGAACCTACCCATATATTGCTACCATGGTAATGATTGATGGTAAGGTAATCGATCACAGAATTTTAGGCAATGCTGACAAAGTAAAACAAGTTAGCGTTGAAGAAAATGCCATTTACAGGATCTTTTCCATGTCGAAGCCCATTACTGCTGCCGGACTCATGATGCTATACGATGAAGGCCTGTTTAGCCTGGACGACCCGGTTGCAAAATATATCCCTGAATTTGAAAATACCAAGGTTTACACACCCGATGGTCTGGTACCCCAGGAAAATCCTATGACCATAAGGAATCTGCTGACACATACTTCCGGACTTACCTATGGAGGGGATCCCCAGTCCTATGTTGACTCGCTTTACAGGGCTGAGAGAGCGAAAATATGGAGTGAAAAACCACTGCAGGAAGCCGTAAAAGCATTGGCCAACCTGCCGCTAAAGTACCAACCCGGAACCCATTATGAATACAGCTTGTCGATCGATGTGGCCGGTGCAATTATAGAGATCCTTTCCGGGATAAGCTTCGATGAATTCCTCAGAACCAGGATCTGTGAACCCCTGAAGATGGACGATACAGGTTTCTATGTTCCTGAAGAAAAAAAAGACAGACTCGCGAAAATATTTTATAAACAAGAAGATGGCTCTCTTACAAGCCCTGAAAATCCTGATGAGGATAGATTCCTGGTGAAACCAGTCATGTTTTCAGGAGGTGGTGGAATGGTCTCAACTATGAAAGATTACAGCCGTTTTACGACCATGCTTATAAATAAAGGAAAACTCGACGGTGTCCGGGTACTGAAAGAATCAACAGTAGATCTTATCCTAAGCAATCAATTACCAGAAGCTGCTGTCGGATGGGCAGGGAACGGCTACGGCCTCGGCGGAAGTTATGATCTGGAAACAGGTGCCTATGGTTGGGGTGGAGCCGCCTCAACATCATTTGTTATCATTCCTGAAAACAAAATGACGATCATGGCGTTTACTCAACTAATGCCCTCGAATTATACTTATTCTGAAGAATTCACGAAAATAGTTAAGAATGCAATTATCGAATAGTGCATTTTATCAATTTGAAGCCAAAAGTATCCATGGGAAAAACATTCCTATGGAAACATATAAAGGAAAAACCATACTTGTTGTAAATACAGCAAGTAAATGCGGGTTTACCCCTCAGTTTGCACGTCTGGAAATGATTTAAAATAAATATAAAGATGAAAATAATATCACTATCCGAAGTTGAGAAGAAGGAAGTACACATGGAAGGTGCATCCGGCGCATACAAACAGCTCCCCCTTGGTCAATCCGATGGCACACCTGTTTACTCCTACCGTGTATTTACCGTTGAACCGGGAGGTCATACTCCATACCATCACCATCCATATGAGCACATGAACTATATCATTGAAGGCGAAGGTGCCCTGGTGAATGAAAAGGGTGAGGAAACTCCGCTTAAAGCCGGTGATTTTGCATTGGTAAATCCTGATGAGAAACACCAATACCGTAATAAGGGGGATAAGCCCTTCAAGATGATCTGCGGGGTACCGAAGGAGTTTGAGTGAGAAGAGATGTCATTTATCTCCATTGTGGCCTATGGCTGAGACTACGAGTACAAGCACTTTGCCTTCATACACTCTGTAAATAATCCGGTCTTTCTTGTTAATTCGTCCTGACCAGTAAGCAGACAACTTATATTTCAATGGTTCAGGATTACCTGTTCCTTCATACGGAGTAGCTGATAATTCCAGGAGGATTTGCTCAATTTTCCTTATTACAGGTTTGTTACCTGATTTGTAATGTTCCTGTAACTCTTTTCTGGCTTTTGGTGCAATCTCTAAAGTATATTTTCAAGTTCGATCCTCACAGTCTGGTATTAGTGTCAAATATTTTTTCGTCTGGTTTTCTTGACTAAAATACAAATATTCAATAACTTGCCTTTTAAACAATTAATCACCTTCTGCTCTAACCTAAAACTCAAATTAATGAAAAAGATTCTTTTCTTACTTGCATTTGCTCTTCTCTTTGCTTGCAATACGGCTCCAGAACCCGAGCCGGTGGACCTTGCCGCTGAAGAAGCTGCTATCGAAGCAGTTTTTGAAACCCTGTTTAATGCGATCGATGATCGAAATATAGATCAACTCGCTTCTCTCCTTGTGGATGACGGGACATTCATGGGCACCGACCCTGGTGAACTGTTACCAAAAGATACAATAGTTGCATCGTGGTCTCAACTGATGAAGATAGAGGCAATCCCCCCATTTGAATTCATCAGCAAACCTTTTATTCGTATTCAACCAGATGGAAAAACAGCAGTTGTTTCGCAGCAGTATCACTGGGAACTATTCACACCCATCCCTTTGCGCCAGACCTTTTGGATGGTGAAAAAGGACTCGCTTTGGTTGATTGACTTTTTTGACTTTTCTTTTGTCCCTTACAACGAGCAGATTCCAATCTTGAATGCTGCTGTAATGGAAGAAAAGAAAGAAAAAAGTTAAAAGGAAAAAGTTAAAAGGAAAAAGGAAAAAGTAGGATCCTGTCAACACTTTTTCCTTTTTACTTTTTACTTTTTACTTGTTAAACTTTCCTTGAAAAATTCCACTGTTCTTTTCCATGCAAGTTCAGCAGCATCTTTGTCGTACCGTGGAGTGGAATCATTGTGGAATCCGTGATTTACATCCGGGTAGAAATAAGCCTGGTATTCCTTGCCATTATCCTTAAGTGCTGCTTCATAATCCGGCCAGCCGGCATTTACGCGCTGATCAAGTCCGGCATAATGTATCAGCAAGGGAGCCTTAATGGATGGAACCATGTCAGAAGAAGGTTGTCCTCCATAAAACGGAACAGCCGCAGCCAATTCGGGGACCTTTACCGCCATCATATTAGCAATCCAGCCTCCACAGCAGAAACCAACAACGCCAATTTTTCCGGTGCAGTCCGGATTTGAAACAAGGTAATTAAAGGCTGCAATAAAATCTTCAAGCATCTCATCCCTGTCTCTTTGAGATTGCAAGGCCCTTCCATCATCATCGTTACCGGGATAGCCTCCCAAAGGCGTTAATGCATCAGGAGCGATGGAAATGAAACCGGCCAGTGCAGCCCTTCGGCCGACATCTTCAATATACGGGTTCAATCCACGGTTTTCATGTACCACAACTATACCCGGCAATTTTCCCCTGGCATCCTTAGGTTTGGATAGCAAGGCCTTTATCTCTCCTCCCCCTTTGGGTGACTTATAGGTAATGTATCCACTATCCAGACGGGGATCGTCAGCCTGCACCTGAAGGGTTTGCTTATAATCCGGCATTATAAAACTTAGCAGCGCTGAAACTGTTAATCCACCGATTGCATAAGTCGAAAGCTTGTCAATGAATTTTCTCCTGTCGATGCGGTTATGTGCATAATCATCGTAAAGATCAAAGACTTCCTGGCTTATATCCTCCTTGCTGATTTTTTTCATGTCATCTAAATTTTAGTTGCAATCCAAATCACCTGGTAAGTAACTCATTCATGCTTATCCTTCATGATGAATTGATCACCTACATACTGACAATTGAAACACGCAGAGTGTTCATTGAACTATTTCAATGCAACTTCTAAAAGCCGGGTCTCACTAACTTTTTCCTTTTTCCTTTTTCCTTTTTACTTTTTACTTTATCCGGTTCCTGAGTGGTATGCTGAGTGTTATGCTGAGCTTGTCGAAGTACCTGTCGAAGCACGGAGTCGAAGGGAGGT
>CAYSAH010000121.1:0-9508 GCA_964428945.1 uncultured Bacteroidaceae bacterium
CCGGAAACTGATCCATCTGAAAAGAGTGTTTACGAGAAACTGGCAATGAGATGTTCCTTCGGCATTATCAATGCTGAAAGAAATTCGGCCTAGCAAAATATGACTTCCTTTCCTTTTGGTGACAACATAATTCACAAAAAATAAATTATATACCTTTGATCTAAAGTCATTCCTCATGAGATCGGAAGAAATAAGAATAAGCGTTTACACTTACGACAATGCCGGCGAACTGCCCGGTTCGGGTAAAAAACTGGTTGAGCTGGCCAAAGAGGCCACAAAAAATGCCTGGGCTCCCTATTCACAATTCCGTGTTGGCGCTGCCCTTGAACTGGAAAATGGGGTGATCATAACAGGAAATAACCAGGAAAATGTTGCCTTCCCCTCCGGTCTTTGTGCTGAACGTGTCGCACTTTTTTATGCCGGCGCGCAATATCCCGGTATTGCAGTAAGGAGAATCGCCCTTGCAGCATTTGCCGATGGGAAGTTTGTTTCCCAGCCTGTTTTTCCTTGTGGGAATTGTCGCCAGGTACTGCTCGAGCACGAGAACAGGGTAAATAAACACGTGGAAGTCATCATGTACGGAGAAAATGAGATCAAGCTTGTTAAAAGCATCAGCGACCTTCTTCCCCTTCCCTTCAATTATGACCTAAGCATTTAAGGGCTTGCAAATATTTTGAATATATCCTCTTCCGGATAAGGTGCCACTACCTCTATTCTTTCCTTTTTCACCGGGTGTGTAAATGCGATCTTCCTTGCATGAAGACTGATACCTCCATTTTTGTTTGACCTGGGAGCACCATATTTCAGATCTCCCTTTATAATACAACCAGCATGTGCAAGCTGGGCCCTTATCTGGTGGTGACGACCGGTTTCAAGGATTACCTCAAGCAGAAAATAACGATCCGAAGCCCCTGCCAGTTTGTAATGCAGCACTGCATGTTTTGAGCCCCGCACTTCAGACTGATGACAGTAGGATTTGTTCTGTTTGGTATTTCTTGTTAAATAGTTTGCAAGCGTTCCTTCAGGAGGATCTGGCCTGTCCAATACAATGGCGTGGTAGATTTTTTCTACCTCTTTATCCTTGAACATAGACGCCATGCGACTAAGTGCTTTTCCTGTTTTCGTGTAAACCACGGCCCCGCTCACCGGCCGATCAAGGCGATGCGGTATTCCGACAAAAACATTCCCCGGTTTTGAATCCCTTTCCCTGAGAAAACCGCGTAGTATATTATCAAGTGACATATCCCCGGTCTGGTCTCCCTGGACGATGTCCGAAACCCCCTTGTTGAGGATGATCAGATGATTATCCTCGTAAAGGATTTCAATGCCATACTTTTGTTCTAATGACATCCCGGGATGAAGTAATTAATATTGCTCCCTTTCGCTCGGGAAATCACCTGAACGGACATCTTCAATATATGCCTTTACAGCACCGGAAATTTCGGCATTCAGATTATGGTATCTCCGGAGGAACCTAGGGGAGAATTCCTGCGTAATTCCAAGCATGTCGTGGATCACCAGGACCTGCCCGTCGGTATGTTTGCCCGCACCTATTCCAATAGTTGGTATGCGCAGGAGCTTTGAAACCTTTTCGCCAAGATGAGCAGGTATTTTTTCAAGTACAATCGCAAAGCAACCGGTTTTTTCAAGCTTCTGGGCATCCTCAATAAGCTTTTCTGCTTCCTCATTTCCAGTTGCCCTGACCACGTAAGTACCAAATTTATGAATAGCCTGGGGAGTAAGTCCCAGGTGTCCCATTACCGGAATTCCAGCAGAGAGAATACGCTCCACCGAATCAATGATCTCATCTCCCCCTTCAAGCTTGACCGCACTTGCACCGGTCTCCTTCATGATCCTCACTGCTGAGGCAAGTGCTTTTTTTGAGTTCCCCTGGTAAGTCCCGAATGGAAGGTCCACCACGATCAGGGCACGGTTCGAGGCCCGAACCACCGATGCTGCATGATAGATCATGTTATCCAGGGTTATCGGCAGTGTGGTTTCAAAGCCAGCCATAACATTCGAAGCCGAATCTCCAACCAGGATTATGTCAATGCCCGACTGATCAATTATCTTTGCCATGGAGTAGTCATAGCCTGTTAACATGGCTATTTTCTCCCCTTTCAACTTCATTTCATAAAGAACATGGGTTGTAATTTTTCTAACTGTAGTATGAACTGACATATCTCCTTATTTTTTACAAAGTTTAGAATAAAATCCGGATAAACGCCCCAAAATAGAAATATTTACTGCGTCATATTGTCAGTCAATTTAGCACAATTCGATGAATTCTGACAAATGACACTTCATCAGAATGCCATATTTACATTAAAATCCATGATATAAAGAGTGGCATAATCATTGTCAAATTATTTGAAACAATTGAAATCATTCAAACAATTTTAATATGAGCAAAATAATTGGTATAGACTTAGGAACAACGAACTCATGCGTATCTGTAATGGAAGGAAATGAGCCTGTTGTTATTCCTAACAGCGAAGGTAAAAGAACCACACCCTCTGTTGTTGCATTTGTAGAAAACGGAGAACGAAAAGTTGGTGACCCTGCTAAAAGGCAAGCTATCACCAACCCTACGAAAACTATATATTCCATAAAGCGTTTCATGGGTGAAACTTTCGACAGGGTAACAAAGGAAGTCAGCAGGGTTCCTTATAAAGTTGTTAAAGGAGAAAATAATACACCTCGCGTACAGATCGATGACCGCAAATATTCCCCACAGGAGATCTCGGCAATGGTCCTTCAGAAGATGAAAAAAACTGCTGAAGATTACCTTGGACATGAGGTAACTGAAGCTGTCATTACCGTTCCGGCATATTTTAGCGATTCACAAAGACAGGCAACAAAAGAAGCAGGTGAGATAGCCGGCCTGAAAGTGAAAAGGATCATTAACGAGCCAACAGCTGCCTCACTGGCCTACGGACTCGATAAAAAATCCTCGGATCTGAAGATCGCAGTTTTTGACCTGGGTGGAGGTACATTCGATATTTCGATCCTTGAACTGGGTGATGGTGTTTTCGAGGTAAAATCTACCAATGGTGATACACACCTTGGTGGTGATGACTTTGACCAGGTGATCATAGAATGGCTGGCAGAAGAATTCAAGAAGGATGAAGGCATCGACCTTAAAAAAGACCCTATGGCATTGCAACGGCTGAAAGAAGCAGCTGAAAAAGCTAAGATCGAACTTTCGAGCTCAACCCAGACCGAAATAAACCTGCCATATATTATGCCGGTTGATGGTATTCCAAAGCACCTTGTAAAAACCCTGACCAGGGCTAAATTTGAAAGCCTGGCCGACCAGCTTATCCAGGCCACTATTGAGCCTTGCAGGAAAGCTATGAAAGATGCGGGACTGAAATCTTCAGATATCAATGAAGTAATCCTTGTTGGTGGATCAACCCGTATCCCTGCGATCCAGAAGGTTGTTGAAGACTTTTTCGGCAGAACTCCTTCCAAGGGAGTAAACCCCGATGAGGTTGTGGCAGTTGGTGCAGCGATCCAGGGTGGTGTACTGACCGGAGAGGTAAAGGATGTATTGCTGCTTGACGTTACCCCGCTTTCACTGGGTATCGAAACTATGGGTGGAGTAGCAACAAAACTTATTGAATCAAATACAACAATACCGACCAAGAAAACACAAACCTTTACAACTGCGGCCGACAACCAGCCCTCAGTTGAAATCCATATTCTCCAGGGAGAACGTGCAATGGCAAAAGACAATAAAACCATCGGACGTTTCCATCTCGACGGAATTCCGCCATCACCGCGTGGCATACCTCAAATCGAAGTTACATTCGACATTGATGCAAATGGTATACTGAATGTTTCTGCAAGAGACAAAGGTACAGGTAAGGAGCAAAGCATCAGGATTGAAGCTTCCTCAGGACTTTCAGATGCTGAGATCGAAAAAATGAAGCAGGAAGCCAAAGCCAATGAGCAGGCTGATAAAGAGGCCAAGGAACGTATTGAAAAGCTTAATAGTGCTGACAGTATGGTATTCCAGTCTGAAAAGCAGCTTAAAGAGTATGGTGAGAAGTTGCCTGCTGAAAAGAAACAGGCAATCGAAACTGCCCTTGGCAAGCTTAAAGAAGCTCACAAGGCGGAGGACCTGGCAGCAATAGACCTTGCAACCACAGAATTGAACAATGCATGGCAATCTGCCTCCCAGGATATGTACAATGCAAGCCAGCAGGGAGGACAACCCCAGGCTGAAGAGCAAACTGCAAACACTGAAAATAAAAAAGGAGGAGACGGCGAAGTAACCGACGTCGATTTTGAAGAAGTAAAGTAATTCATTAACATACAAACTAAAAGCCGGCTCAATAAGCCGGCTTTTTTTATACTTTTAGCCCATAACAATACGCAATCAGGCAACGTTATATGAAATACAAAGTTGATAAATCAATGATGAAGATATACCCGGTCCTTCTCATTGCCCTGTTCTCTGCAGGACTCAATGCTCAGAATGCCTTTGATGCGAAAGGTCTGAGAACCGGAAATTGGCAAGGATTTACAAACGATACGATCCTTCGCTACGAAGCATATTTCGAGCAGGGAAGACCTGTCGGATCAATGAAGCGTTACGACAATGAAGGCAGACTTTCTGCAAACATGTATTTCTATAAAGGTACAGACAGGTGCCACGCTAAAATGTATAATACCAGGGGATTGCTCCAGGCTGAAGGTGTATATGAATCCCAGAAAAAAGATTCAACCTGGAAATATTACGGCTCAGACGGTGCTGTCAGGATGACAGAAAAGTATGAGGATGGCCTTCTTACTGGGGAAGCACTTAGTTTCTACACTTCAGGATCCGTTTCACGACAGTTAAATTATTACGCAAATGTGAAGAACGGCAGGTGGATCCAGTTTTTTGAAAACGGAGATACCATGCTTACTGCCAATTATTTGAATGGGAAATTACATGGTCCATATCTCTCCTACTACCCTGAAGGGAAGTTACAGATCTCCGGAAAATACTATGAGGACCTTAAGGACGGTGAATGGTTCTACTTTACCGAAGAAGAGAAAGTAATTTCTGCTTTCAAGTATTTAAAGGGCGAAATTCTCAACCCGGAGAGCCTGGAAGAAAGTTATGAGAAATTCCTGAAGAAAATCGAAGAAACTGAAGGCCAGATCCCGGATCCGGCATCAGGGGACCTAAAATAATCAGGGCTCATTTCATAATAACACCAGGCAAAGGCCCTGACTTTCTGATCCCTGCCCCTGTTCAATCCTGGTCCGGAGAAAGGCCATGTATTTGAAATCAATTGATATGATGTAGACATACAAATTCTTATCTTTATTGGATGAAGGCAAAGTTTTTCCTATTACCATTCTTTTTGATGAGCACATTCGTGGTTTATGGGCAGCGGGTGGCAGGGAACTCCTATTGGTTTTTCTTTACCGATAAAGAAAACAACGGCTATTCTATAAATGAACCTGAAGAATTTCTTTCACAACGTTCAATCGACCGCAGGGCATGGCAGTCGCTGCCGGTTGACCAGTCTGATATGCCTGTGACCATGAGCTATGTCGACAGCCTGGTTGCACTGGGACTGGAAGTAAAATATACTTCCAGGTGGCTGAATGGAATTGTTGTTTCAGGAAACGATACAGAACTTTTGGATACCCTGTACCAGCTGGATTTTATAGATTCTTTGAGGTGGTATCCTGAAAGAGGAGCCTTCTATTATCCAGGACCACCCTCTGAGAACAGATTTGAAGCACCTTATACCGTACCCCCTTCTTACAGCTATGGATATTCATTTAACCAGATCAACCAGCTTAAGATAGATTTTCTTCATGAAAAAGGTTATACAGGAAATGGGGTTGTGCTGGCAGTTCTGGATGCAGGTTTCACAGCCCTTAAAGAATTGCCGGCATTTATTACCCCGGTTTCAAAGGGACATATCCTCGCTGAAAGAAATTTCGTTTACAGGGGTAGTGACATTTTTACCGGACAATCGCACGGTACAAATGTTTGTTCCCTGATACTCGCTGACTGGCCGGATTCTTTGATGGGGATCGCTCCGGATGTGAAACTCCTGCTGGCACTTTCCGAAAACCCGGATTCTGAAACCAGGCTTGAGGAATACTCCTGGATCGAAGCAGCCGAGTGGGCCGATAGTCTTGGGGCTGATATCTTAAATACTTCACTTGGATATAGAGTATTTAACGATTCAACAACAAATTACACATACAGCGATATGGACGGAAGAACGGCCCACATTTCAATTGCCAATGGCATGACTGCCGCAAAAGGGATGATAAGTGTGACAAGTGCCGGAAATTCAGGCAATGATAACTGGCACTATATCGGGGCACCTGCTGATGCAATGGATATATTGGCAGTTGGGGCAGTTGACAAGTACGGGATTATTGCGAGCTTCAGTTCCCGTGGTCCAAGCTACGACCATCGGATCAAACCAGATGTTTCGGCAATGGGAAAACTTGCTGCGGTCCAATCCACCGACGGAACCGTACGCCTGGGATCAGGAACTTCCTTTTCCTCGCCCCTGATCTCTGGTGCTACTGCAGTATTATGGCAGGCTTACCCTGAGATTCCTGCCAGGGAGCTTATGCGATGGATCCTTGAGGCAGGTAACAATTTTGAATTTCCAAATATAGAATATGGCTACGGTATCCCTAATTTCACCGGGGCATTTCATGCAATCACAGGCATAAATTCGATCCGCGGATCCCGCGAACTTATTCCATATCCAAATCCTTTCCGGAATTTTATCAGGCTTGATGTAGCCGATGACCTTGGGGGCCTTTATAAACTTAAAATGTATGATCTCCAGGGAAGAAAAATTTCTGACGGTGAAATTTATCTGCCGGGGACATACTATGTTCCGGAGACCCTTGGAAGCGGTTTTTACATACTCGAAGTTGAAAATGGAAAACATATTTTCAGATGTCGATTAATTAAAGACTGATGCAGGAAGGTTTCCTCACATTAAGCGCCCTGAATACCCGTATTAGAAATGCGACATCTGAAGCATTTCCTGAAGCGCTGTGGGTGATTGCAGAAATTCTTGAAATGCAGGTAAACAGGTCAGGACACTGTTACATGGAGCTGATCGAAAAATCAGATACAGACGATTCGATCAAGGCGAAAAGCAGGGCCACGATCTGGTCCTTCAAATACAAGATGATAAGGCCCTATTTTGAAGCTGCCACCGGATCACTCTTACAGCCCGGGATCAAGGTCCTTCTCAGGTCCGAAGTTACATTTCATGAGATCTACGGCCTGAGCCTCAATGTGCTTGATATTGACCCATCTTATACCATGGGGGACATTGCACTTAGAAAGCGCGAGGTGATAAGAAAGCTGAATGCGGCCGGTGTAATGCAGATGAACCGTGAGCTTGAATTAGAGGAGGTCCCGCAAAGGATTGCAGTGATCTCCTCTGAGACGGCAGCAGGTTTTGGCGATTTTATCGACTCAATAGTAAATAACAATTACAACTTCGGATTTAAGATCTCTCTTTTCCCGGCAATCGTGCAGGGAGAACTGGCCGAGAGATCGATCATCTCAGCGCTCGAAAATGTATTCAGGCAGGAAGATTCATTTGATGCGGTTGTAATCATCCGCGGTGGAGGATCCCAGTCCGACCTGGATTGTTTTAATGCTTTTGAACTTGCAATGAATATCGCCCAGTTCCCGATTCCTGTTATAACGGGAATCGGACATGAAAGGGATGAGACCATTGCCGATATGGTGGCATATAAAAGCTTAAAAACTCCAACTGCCGTGGCTGAATTCCTTATTGACAGGATTGCCGGATTTTCAGAAAGACTCACAGGATTGCAGGCTCGAATTGAGCAGGCAGGCAGGTGGATCATACAACAGGAAAGCATGGTCCTGAAGCAGAGAGCTTCTGACATGAATTACCTTGTACAGCAATACCTTGTTGGAGCAAGACACATGTTGAAAGACTATTCCAGTGTCCTTGAGATAACATTATCGAAAGTTACTTCCCAGGCCGGCCATAAAATTGACCACCTTGCAAACAGGTTATTATATACATGGAAAGGACTGTCTGAACGCCGTAAGCGTGACCTTGAATTATTTGAAAAGCATATCCGAAGTTCAGGAAAAGCATTTTTGCTTTCCCTCTCTGAGCAAGTCAGGGTTTATGAAAAATCCCTCGAGCTGATGAGGCCGGAAAAGGTGTTATCCCGCGGATATTCGATAACCTATTCGGATGGAAAGATCGTAAAATCGATCAGTGGGCTGACCAAAGGAACAAAAATAATAACCAGTATAAAGGACGGCCTCATACATAGTGAAATTGAAAAAATAGATAAAAATAAGTAGAAAAACTCCTGAAAATGGCAAAGCAAGAAATTACCTACAAAGCAGCAATAGCAGAAATAGAACTGATCCTGGAGAAGATAGAAGAAGGAGAACTGGATGTAGACGAACTTACCGATAATGTAAAGCGGGTCACCGAACTGCTGAAAATCTGCAAATCCAGGCTGCACAAAACAGAAACCGAAGTAAATAAGATACTGGAGGCAGATTGATGCTACAGGTAGGTTCTTTTAATTAAGGCCTTGCATTAACCTTTTTAACTGTTTTGAGCACAAGGTTATTCATTGGATTGGGATTGAATCCTTCTATTTCAGCAGGTACAAACCTTACCACCATGTCATAATACAAAGGTACAACCGGGGCTTGCTCAATAACTATGCTGTCCATCTTCCTGTAACAGGCATACCTGGTTCCCTCATCGTCCTCCTTAATAGCCTTTTCATAAAGTCTGTCAAACTCTTCTGAACTGAATTTAGTGTAATTAGGTCCCATCGGAGTATGATTCCCGGAATAAAACAGTGCAAGATAGTTTTCAGCATCAGCATAGTCGGCGATCCATGAAGCCCTGAAAAATTCTAGATTGGCATTAGCAACCATATTCCGGAAAGATCCCCCGGTACTCACAGTAATTTCTATATCAAGCCCGATCTTGCCAAGTTCAAACTGGATATATTCGCATAGATCAAGATAATCAGAGGTAGTTGTCAGCAATATTGAGGGGACATTATTCGCATCTCCATAGGCAGACTGCTTTATATGTTCCCTCGCCAGGTCAGGATCGTATATATAACCAGCTGAATCATCAAGGTGACCGGGCAGTCCAGGCGGGATCATTCCCTCAGTTGCCGGATAGCCAAGGTTATTCCGAAGATATTTCATCATTTTCGATCGGTCAAATCCGTAATTTATTGCCTTTCTTATATGAATATCATCCAGGACATGTTTATCGTTTTCGGCAGCTTCCATAAGTATACCAAGGTATTCAGTATTAAGGTAGGGCATTGTTATAAGCCTGAACCTATCCCTGTGTGCAGGATTTAATGTGCCAGAACGCGTAAGTAATTCGTCTTTGTATGCTGGATGAACACCCGACAGAAAATCGAGATTACCTTTCAGGAATTCAAGGAATTCACTCTGCTTATCCTTTATAAAAGTTATCGCAACGGC
>CAYSAH010000122.1:0-9507 GCA_964428945.1 uncultured Bacteroidaceae bacterium
ATGGAAGAATGCTTCAATTCTTGAATAGAACTGCCACAGATTGGTATATCCAAGGTCCGGTATTGCCATTAAGGATATACAGGGGCATAAAAATATAACCCTGATGGAAGCCCCGATTATGGAAATTTCATCAAGTTTTATACGTGAAGCAATAAAGAAAGGCAAGGATGTCAGGTATTTCCTTCCTGAAAGGACCTACCAGTATATCAGGGAAATGCATTTCTACGAAAAATAAAGGCGGCTGAGACTTCAACTCCTAACTGCAACTCCGGCGTTCAGCAGGCATTTGATTTCGTTTACATGAAGGGTCAGGTGTGCCAGGTATTCATAGATAATATCCTTTAAAGAGACGGGATCATTTGTACCATCCGACCATTCATTCTTAAGCCAGCTGCTGTCGGTATGTAAAATAATATGAGCAATATGAAGGTTGAAATATTTCCAAAGCTGAACCATTTCCTGCCAGTCCTCCTGTTGATGATTCTGGATGCTTACCCACATATCATTTTCAACGGAAAAACCCGGGAAATTCAGTGAAGAGGTATACTGCAACCTTACCATTCGCTGGTGATTATTGGAGGCAGAATCTATGAGGTGACCAATAAGGTGCTTGATGTTTCTACCCTGCCTGTTCATGCGATTAACCTGCTCTTCCTCCGGCAGATCACTTAGTATCTCCTCCCACTCAATCACTATTCGTCTTATCTCCTGTGCGATATTTTTTAGATTTGTCTCCAATTTATATCCTTGTCATTTTGTTGTTAATTGGCTTCTTTAGCCTAATAATAAAGTTATCGATTTTCTTGATCCGGTTCAACAGAAAATATCACTTTTAACGCAGGTATTTTCATTAACTTTATGACTGAACTATTACTTGGGATAAATGGCTTGTTTCAATATATAAATCGCTTAATTTATCCAGGTTTTTTTAAAAAACATATATTATGCACAGGATCACGTTCATTTTAACCTGCATTGTTCTCACAATACTTTCTGCGTGTAACAATATTCCGCTCAAAAAGATGACGGAACAAAAACCCAACATTATCTTTATACTGGCTGATGACATGGGATATGCGGATATTGGGCCCTTTGGTCAGAAGACGATCAGAACCCCGGAACTTGATCAACTGGCAAGGGCGGGGATGATCTTCACCGACCACTACGCCGGAAATACTGTTTGCGCTCCTTCCCGGTGCAGCCTTATTACCGGGAAGCATCCCGGGAATGCACAGGTAAGAGGAAACATGCAGTTCCCCCCTGCCGGACAACTTCCAATATCAGAAGGGACTATTACTGTTTCCGGATTATTGAAAGAGGCCGGTTATACTACCGGGATGATCGGCAAATGGGGTCTTGGCAATATTGGAAACAGCGGGGATCCTTCCAATTTCGGCTGGGATCTCAGTTACGGCTACCTCGACCAGGTACTGGCTCATAATTACTTCCCGGAATACCTTATCAGGAACGGGAAAAAGGAGTACCTCTCCAATGAAGTACATTACCTGCCTGACACCCTGTGGCACAAGGGCCTTGGAAGTTACAGCAACGTTAAAAAGGAATATTCGCATGACCTGTTTGTGGCTGAAGCCCTGAGATTCATCGAAGAGAACAGGGAAGGTCCATTTTTTCTTTATCTTCCATTTACCATACCTCATAATAATGGAGAGGCCCCGATCGACGAAAAACAGGAGGTCCCTGATGAAGGAATATATGCTGAATTTACAGATTGGAGTAACGACACGAGGGGCTATGCGGCCATGATATCCAGAATGGATAAGGATATCGGCAGGATTATTAAGCTGCTTGAGCACCTTGCCATTGAAAAGAATACCCTGGTGATCTTTACAAGCGATAACGGGCCAATGCCTGGAGAGGTATTTACAGAATTTTTTAATTCCAACGGACCCTTCAGGGGAGGAAAACGCGACCTTTATGAGGGAGGGATCAGGGTCCCTTTTATTGCCTGGTGGCCCGGTACTATAAAGAAAAATTCAAAATCCGGACATGTCAGTGCTTTCTGGGATTTCCTTCCCACTGCATGTGAAATTGCAGGGATTGAAGTTCCATCAGGATCAGATGGAATCTCATATCTTCCTACGCTGCTGGGGAAAGAACAGACAAAACACGAATACCTGTACTGGGAATCTCCATTGAATGGATTTATGACAGCAGTGAGGAAAGAAAACTGGAAAGCGGTTAAAGTTAATCATGACAGTCCGATCGAGCTCTATAACTTGTCGGAAGATATTGGTGAGGAGATTGACCTAGCCGGGGATTACCCCGGGATCATTGAAACGATGAAATCTATTATTGATGAAGCACACTGCCCTTCAAAGCACTTTCCCCGCCCCGATGAGATTTAAAGTTTGGCTTCCTTTACAATTTCCATCCCCCGAAGGATGGCTTTTTCATTTGCAGGAATGAGATGGTGATGTCTTTCAGGAAGCGAGCTTTTCAATCCTTTGATCACATTACTCATTTCAACTACCGGGTTTACCTTCAGGTAGGCTCCCAGGACGATCATATTGAATGTTTTTGCCTGCGACATCCTTGCCGATTCAGCGGCCGCCTCAACTTTAAAGATCCGGATATCCTCCCTGACAGGATGCCGAGTAATGCCGTTGGGATCATAGAGTAGCATTCCTCCTGGTTTCACTGTTGCTTCAAACTTATCAAGTGACTGCTGATTCAGGATTATCGCGGTATCATAACTGTGCAACACAGGTGAACTGACCCTGTCGTCACTAAGAATAACAGTAACATTAGCTGTTCCTCCCCGCATTTCAGGACCATAGGATGGCATCCAGCTTACCTCTTGCTCCTGCATTATTCCTGAGTATGCAAGTATTTTACCCATGGAAAGGACCCCTTGTCCACCAAAACCGGCAATAATTATCTCTTCAGTCATATTTGTAGTTTTTTCAGAGGACCGTTTTTATTGAAGATCTTTCATAAGATCCTTCACTATTTTACCTTCCAACTTGATATCTCCAAAGGGGTAGAAGGGAAACAAATTTTCCTCCATCCAGGTCTTCGATTCGTTAGGTGTCATCTTCCACCCTGAATTACAATTGGATACAATCTCAATGAAAGCCGTTCCCTTCTTCTCTTTTTGAACCTCAAAGGCCATCCTTATCGCCTTTTTCGTTTTCCTTACATTTGCAGGTTTATGAACTGCCTGCCTGGTCACAAAACTGGTTCCGGGAAGCTGAGCCACCAGCTCAGTGATCTTAAGAGGATGACCCATTTTAAAGTGATCGCGGCCATAAGGGGTAGTTGATGATACCATTCCTTCCAGCGTGGTTGGAGCCATCTGGCCTCCTGTCATCCCATAAATACCGTTGTTTACAAAGAATATTATGATGTTCTCTCCCCTGTTGCAGGCATGAATGGTTTCGGCTGTACCGATCGCCGCAAGATCTCCGTCGCCCTGGTAGGTAAATACATACTTATCAGGCCATAATCGTTTTATACCTGTGGCAACGGCCGGTGCACGACCATGAGCTGCCTGCGACATATCAATATCCATAAAGTCATAGGCCAGAACCGAACATCCTACAGGAGCGATCCCGATCGTGTCCTCCTGGATACCCAGCTCTTCGACAACTTCCATTATAAGATGATGCGCGGTTCCATGACCGCAACCCGGGCAATAGGATAAGGTTGCATCTGTCATAAGCGGGGTACGCCTGTGCACAAGGTTTTCCGGTTTTATTATCTCACTGATATCCATTAGTATCCTCCCATTAATTTTTCATCAATCGCTTTTAAAACATCGTCAGGTGAATGTATTTTTCCTCCCGGAGTTCCATAGTGATACACCGGGACCCTGCCGTTCACTGCCAAACGAACATCTTCCACCATCTGGCCCGCACTCAGTTCAACGGACAGGATACCCTTCACCTGTCTTGCCAGTTTGGAAACCACCTCTTCAGGGAATGGGAACAGGGTAACAGGCCTCAGCAATCCAAGTTTTTTTCCCCTGCTGCGTGCAACATCAACAGCTTTCTGGCAGATACGGGCACTTGAACCGTAGGCAACCAGCAGAAATTCAGCATCATCGCAATCAAAGGTTTCGAACATGATATCCTCTTTCATGCGCTTGTACTTTTCCTGAAGGTGCATGTTATGTTTATATTGTTTCTCAGGATCCAGGTTCAGGGAAGTGATAATGTTTCTCTCCCTGTCCCTGGTCTTCCCGGTGGTAACCCAGCTTTGGTCGAATTCAATCACCCTGGGCTTTTGTTCCGGAAGTTCAACTTTCTCCATCATTTGTCCGATCAATCCATCGGAGAGGATCATCACAGGATTCCTGTATTTAAAAGCAAGCTCCATGCCTTTATCCACAAAATCGGCCATCTCCTGAACAGACGCAGGGGCCAGAACGATAAGCCTGTAATCACCATGTCCACCCCCTTTCGTTGCCTGGAAGTAATCGGCCTGCGACGGCTGTATGGTTCCAAGGCCAGGGCCTCCCCTTACAACATTTACGATCAGGCAGGGAAGTTCGGCTCCTGCAATATAACTGATCCCTTCCATTTTGAGGCTTATGCCCGGACTTGATGAGGAGGTCATTACCTTTTTACCCGTGCCCGCGGCCCCGTAGACCATATTGATCGCAGCGATCTCACTTTCAGCCTGTAGCACGACCATACCCGTAATATCTTCAGGTCGTTGTAAAGTAAGGTATTCCAGTATTTCTGATTGCGGCGTAATGGGATAACCGAAATAGGCATCCAGACCAGCCCGGATTGCTGCTTCGGCAATTGCCTCATTGCCTTTCATTAATCGAAGTTCCCCCATGTCGAGTTTTTCGTTTTGATGATTAGACTTTTACCCTGTATACCGTGATAACGCCATCAGGACAAACAATGGCACAGTTTGTACAGCCAGTGCACTCTTCAGGTTTTTCCATATAAGCATAGTGGTAACCCTTTCCGTTGACTTCAGTGGCCATTGCAATTGTATCTGTAGGACAATTGACCAGGCAAACTTCACAACCCTTGCACCTTTCAAGGTCTACCACTATAGCTCCCCGCATTTTTGCCATAATTCAGTTATTATTTATCAAAAATTAATCAAAGCCTGATCATATTCTTCAGAATAAACCCAAAATTATTATTCTGACACCAAAAAAATTAATTCCGGCAAATTATGGATTAGGCCACGATTATAAAAAAAAGTTATCCCCATATAAAATGTTTTATCCCAAAAGAACTCTATTTAGAAGGAATATGCATTATTCAACCGGATGATCATCCGCAAAGCATTTCAACCGATACTCCAACTGTTCAAACTGATCCCTGCTGACCAGAGAAACACAGGCCCTTAATCCCTCAGGAAAAGCACTTCCTGTAATATTCAGTGCAATGGCACTGATCCCATAGTATAAAAGCTCCTCAACAAGTTCCATCCCATCAAAACCGGGATAGGCAAGTGTAAAATAAAATCCGTCAGCGATCGGTTCATCAATATCCTTTTCATAGACAATCCTGAAACCATAACTTGTGAAAAGCTTCTTCATAATTTTTGCTTTTTCACCGTACTCCCTGACCACCTTTATGAAATCAAATTCCCCATCATTCACAGCCTTCAGAATGGCAGCGAGGGCATATTGAGGTGCATGTGCGGCTCCGGCAGACAAAGCATACAGGGCCCCGAATATCATTGCATGACCAAATTTATCTGAACTGTAATACCTTTTCAGATCCGGGAATCTCCTGTTGAAAAGGCTTGGAGAAACTACCATCATTCCAATTCTCTGACCGGCATAGCTGAATGCTTTTGAACTTGAAATGAGCAGGAGCCAGTTGTCTGTATATTTAGCTGCAGTTGCCTGGTAGGGAGCTTTGCCCGGTTGTGACATGTCCTTTCTGAAATCCATCCCGAAATAAGCCAGGTCCTCGATCACGGTTACATCATATTTCCTGGACATTTTACCAATGATCTCAAGTTCCTCCTCGCTCAGGCATATCCAGGATGGATTATTTGGATTTGAGTAAAGAATGGATGAATACCTTCCCATATTGATCTCTTCCTCCAATTTCGCTTCAAGCTTTTTCCCCCTGAAATTGTAGAGGTCAAATGAACCATATTCATGACCGAGGACAAGGCATTGCTGTTTTTGAACCGGGAATCCCGGATCGAGAAAGAGGGTCCCGGTCCTGAATCGATCCGACCTGTTAACAACCATAAAGGAGGCCATGCCTCCCATCATCGATCCCACGGTTGGTATACAGCATTCTTCAGGGACATCAATATCCAGAAAAAGTTTTACGAACCTTGAAACCTCCTTTTTCAGTGATGGAATTCCCTCAATATTCGGATATTTAGATGCAACGCCTGCTAAGAGGGCTGCTATTTCTGCCTTTACCCCAACATCTGCCGGTTCAAGTCCGGGAACTCCCATTTCCATCCGGATGTATTTTTCACCGGTAAGCGCTTCAATGTCATTAACGATCTTAACGATTTCCCTTATGGTTCCTCTGCCTACCGGATGAATTCCGAAATCCTGAATTACCTTACTTACAACATGGGCGTCAATGGGAGTTGATTTCATTTATAAGAATTTTGGCATCGTGAAATTAATTATACCGTTCAAAATGTTGGGTGTCCTTTAACATAATTGAAATGTGTTTTTGAACTCATTTTCCGATCCTGATCCTGGCATCAACCACTACAATCCTTTCCTCGTCAGCGATGAGAGGATTTATATCAATCTCCCTGATCTCAACAGCATATCTTAGAACAGTGGACAACCTTACTATTATTTCAGCGAATTTTTGAATGTCGATGCCTTTTTTTCCACGCATTCCTTTTAATAAACTGAATGAGCGGAGAGAGCGGATCATTGAGTTTGCCTCAGTTAAAGTCAGTGGAGCCAGTCCGTTTACCACATCCTTCAGGGCTTCCACATAAATACCTCCCAATCCACACATAATTACATGGCCGTAGTTTGCTTCGTAGCTTGCCCCGACAAAAAGCTCGATCCCTTTCAGCATTGGTTGAAGAAGCACTGCTTTAAAGCCCTCTAAATTTTTCATTTTATTAAAGGATTCAAGCAGTTTTTCCTGTCCTGTAATATCCAGCACAACTCCGCCGACATCGGTTTTGTGCACTGGTCCAACGACTTTCATGACCAGGGGGTAGCCGATTTCCATGGCACCTCTGATGAGCATTTCCTGACTATCCGTAACGATCTCTTTAATACATGGTATACCTGCACAGGAAAGTATCTCTCCAACACTCTCCGGCGGCAAATACCCATTTCCGGCATTATCGATGACCTTCCTTATCCCCTTAACATTGATACCGTCAAGGTAAATGCTCTCCATGGCCGGTCCGGGAGTATTATATATTTTCACCAGTGCCCTGCCGAGAATAACTTCATCAGGAAAATTCACATGACCATGGGAAAGAAATTGTGCCACCTCATCAGAAGCAGTTGTTACCGAGGGCAGGACCGGATATACCGGTTTCCTGCACTTCAGCATATGTTTGTGTATTACCTCGTACACATCATACACCGGGGCAAGGCCGGGTGTCCCAAAGATAATGATTACTCCGTCGATTTCATTGAAGCGCTTCTCACAATAATCAAGACAGATCCCAACATGTTCTGCTGTACCGGTAGCCAGAATATCAAGGGGATTTGCAGATGAAGATCCCGGATACAGCTTCCCGAGCAATTCATCAGCGAACTTTCCCTCAAGATGAGGGACATCAATGCCTCCTTCAGCTAGTGCGTCAGTAAGCATGACTGCCGGACCCCCTGCATGGGTGATTATAGCAAATTTCTTTCCAGGCATTTCAGGATATAATAACAAGGACGCTACAGTGGTCAGCTCTTCCCTGCCATAACATCTGATAATCCCGGCTTTCCTGAACAATGCATCGACAGCCTGGTCGGAACTGGCGAGTGCCCCCGTATGAGAAGAGGCCGCCCTGCTCCCGGCTTCTGAGGTGCCGGCTTTTATCGCTGCGATCCTGCAGCCCTTCCTTATAAGACTGGAGGCATGTTTCAACAATTTATCCGGGTTTTTTATCGACTCGAAATAGAGTATCTTGGCCTTCGAACTGATCCCCTCCCTGAAAGTGGCATCCATATATTCAAGCACATCCTCAACTCCATTCTGCGCGGAGTTTCCGACAGAAAATACACTGTTGAACTTAAGCCCTTTCTGAAGTCCGGACTCCATAATAAAAACAGCAGTAGCCCCGCTACCTGAAATAAAGTCACAGCCTTTAGGATCCAGTTTGGGTATCGGCAATGTAAAGACCCCCTGGAAAGCTGGCGTCATTACGCCGATACAATTCGGACCGATCAGGGATGCACCATAATTATTGCAAACAGTAGTTATCCTCTTTTCAATTTCAGCACCCTCCGGATTTTCTTCACTGAATCCGGCTGAAATAATTATAAATGCCTTCACTGATTTCTCCGCCGCAAGATATTCAACAGCCTCGGTACAATACTGTGCCGGAATAGCCAATACAGCAAGGTCGGTTTGGGGGAGGTCCCTTATCTCCCTGAAACAGGGATCACCTTGTATTGTTTCCTCCTTAGGATTTACGCCGTAGAGCTCCCCGGAAAAGGTGCCTGTTTTAATATTGTGATATATTTTTCCTCCTGGCTTGCCAATGTTGTTCGATGCTCCTATTATTGCAATACTTTCAGGTTCAATAAGTTGTCGAGTGATCATGAATTCAGGTTTATTGCTTTCAAAGATAGGAAAGCGAGGCCAAGTCCCTGAATGAAAATGAGTGTCTTTAAACATAAAGGGAATGTGCAATTAAATTAATGTTCATATAATCTATCCGATTCCTCTCCGTTTATTAGTAAAACCTGTATTTTTGTGGTCTGGACAGAATTCCTATCATATGTGGCGGAAAACAATTGTTACTTTAATTGCTATTACAGCATCTATTATTACCCATGGCCAAACTGACGACGGTCTCCGAATCGAAGATATTATAATCCGGACCGCTGAAGGGCAGTTTAGCCTCACTGAGAACAGAATCTCCGACAATGGAAAGGAGCTTCTGTATTTCTATTACAGGAATATTGACGAAGTAGCACAGGTTGACCTTAAAATTCCTGGAATTTCTAACTCCGATAGCCTGATTTCCATTCTCCCTTCAGGCGATTTTACAATAATTGATCCTCCTGTCTATTTCGAAAAAGATATTGTGAGAATGAAACTGCGCTTTGCAAATCTGAGCAATAACAATTTTCTTCAATTCGTCTTTCAAAAACACCTGGGCGACACGGTATACAATGAAATAACTCCGCTGCTTCCGCTCAGCCGGACAAAGGCCAATTATTTCCCTTCATCTGACGAATTGTTCCTTGGGGAGGAAAAGATTTTTGAAATTGTTACGGACAATCCACAAAATATTGCAATACATACAGATTGGGTTAAAACAGAAAATTTCAATTACAGGGTAGAAAAAAAGTTCGATCTCCTGAACCTGCATGTTTTTCCTAAAAAACCTGGAATTCAA
>CAYSAH010000123.1:0-9496 GCA_964428945.1 uncultured Bacteroidaceae bacterium
ATAATAAGTTTCATATTTTATAATTTTCTGTTAATAAATGAATTGAATCTCATTAGTTCGGATTGATCAATCCGTAACCGCGTTCACCATGATAAGACCTGTCAAGTCCGGCCATCTCATCCTTATCGCTTGACCTGAACTTGAATATTTTATCTATAATAAACATTAGTACGAGAGTTACAGAGGCTGCATATACAATTGCAATACCTACTGCTGAGGCCTGCACACCCAATTGCTGCCAGATCGTCCATGAGCCTCCTGCTGCCTCGGCAGCATCAGCCATCCAGGATGGACGTATGAAGAAAACGAGGGACAAGGCACCAACGATCCCTCCAACGCCATGTATTCCAAATGCATCCAGGCTGTCGTCATATCTAAGTTTATTCTTAAGTAGAATGGCGAAATAGCAAATCAAGGAGGCCAGTACCCCAAGAATCAGGGCCCCGGCAGGTTGAACAACACCAGCAGCAGGAGTAATAGCAACGAGACCTGCCAGAATTCCTGATGCAAAACCAAGAGCAGTTGCTTTACCGCGGTGAATTCCTTCAATGATCATCCATGAAAGCGCACCGGCTGCTGCTGCTGCCTGGGTTGCTGTAAGTGCCTGTGCAGTTGAAAGCCCCGATGAAATACTGCTTCCGGCATTAAATCCAAACCAGCCAACCCAGAGCAGGCCAGCACCGAGCATAGTAATTACGAGGTTGTTCGGACGAACTGCCTGGTAAGGAAATCCCCTCCGTGCTCCAATGTAAAGGGCAGCTACCAGGCCGCTTACTCCAGCCGAAATATGTACCACGGTTCCCCCTGCAAAATCAATGGCACCATTCGCACCCATATTAAAGAGGAATCCATCTTCGGCCCAAACCCAGTGGCAGAGCGGGTTGTATACCAGGAGTCCCCAGAGTGCAATGAAAACAACGTAGGCTTTGAAGGACACCCTTTCAGCAAAAGCTCCGGCTATAAGGGCAGGTGTGATGATCGCAAATTTTCCCTGGAACATCGAAAATACATACTCAGGTACGCCAGCATCCAATACCGATTCATCAAGTCCACGCAGCATTACAAAATCGGGATTCCATCCGATCCAGCCGCCAAGGACACCTGGTCCAAAACACATACTGTAACTTACCATTACCCAGAGAACACTCATGATCCCCATTGCTGCAAAGCTGTGCATAATGGTTCCCAATACGTTTTTCGATCTTACCAGGCCACCATAGAACATAGCCAACCCGGGGATCATTAACAAAACAAGCGCAGTAGAGGTTAGCATCCAGGCTGTTGCCCCACTGTCAATTCCATTACCATCAGCTGCATCAACGATGGAAAATACTGATACCAGGAGGATCAGCATCAATAATACTCTTTTTGTATAAGATCTCATTTTTTCAAGAAGTTGGTTAAAATTATAATGCAAATCAGAGGATAAAGGTATGTAAAAAATGGGGGTCACAATATAAAAACATATAAAAAAATATCATACCCCCATAAAATAGCATAGCTTCCCTTGAAAATACAGGTATTTTTAGAAGCAAATAGAAGTATCGATAAAATATTCATATGGATTTGGCAGGCAGCAGTAGCCAGTAGGCATGTATAAGGATGCCGGGTAGTTTGAGTATTGTGTTGGACTTTAAATCTTTTTGTGGTCCTCTGTGGTCCTCCGTGCTTCTTTGTAACCTTCGTGTAACAGCTACTACAGAGAGACACTCAGAGGAGCAGCAAGATGCTTTTTTTACCGCAGAGTAACGCGGAGGAGTTTTCGCAGAGTTTACTTCAACCTGTTCCGGTAAAAGTTTCAACTTCCATCCTGCATTTTTCGGGTATTTTTCAATAAAATTTATTAATTTTCAGCTTATTCAATTAACAAAAACTATCCCTATGAAAAGAACCAGCTTGCTTCTCCTAGCAATTGTGTCATTAACAGCGATTCTTCAGGCCCAGAAAACAGACGAAGTTTTCATAAATGTTTCAGCCGATAAGGGTACAGACCTTATCAGCCGTCATCTCTACGGCCATTTCTCAGAACATCTCGGTCATTGCATATATGGCGGATACTGGGTCGGGTACGATTCACCCATTCCGAATACAAATGGTATCAGGAATGATGTTGTAGATGCTTTGCGAAAGATCAATATTCCGAATTTAAGGTGGCCCGGCGGCTGTTTTGCAGATGAATACCACTGGATGGACGGGATTGGCCCCGCTTCATCGCGGCCCAAGATGGTCAACACCCATTGGGGTGGAGTGGTTGAGGACAACAGTTTTGGAACGCACGAATTCATGGAGTTGTGTGAGCAACTTGGCACAGAACCGGTGATCTGCGGGAATGTTGGAAGCGGATCGGTGCAGGAAATGTCGCAATGGGTGGAGTACCTGAATTTCGACGGCATAAGTCCGATGGCCAATCTAAGGAGGATTAACGGAAGGGAAGAACCATGGGGAGTTAAGTTCTGGGACGTGGGAAATGAGAATTGGGGATGCGGAGGAAATATGACGGCTGAATTCTATGCCGATCAGTACAGGAGGTATGCCACTTTTACAAGGAATTATGGGGAGAACAGGCTCTACAAGATCGCAGGCGGAGCAAATTCCACCGATTACAACTGGACTGAAACCCTGATGAAGAATATTCCCCATTATATGATGAATGCGATCTCTCTTCATTTTTACACCTCCAACTGGAACGACAAAGGATCGGCAACAGATTTCGGTGAGGATCGTTATTTTGATATTCTGAACAGGTGCCTGGAAGTAGAAACTGCCATCGACAGGCATATCAGGATTATGGATCAGTACGATCCTCAAAAAAGGGTTGGCCTGGCTTTTGATGAATGGGGTACATGGTATAATGTGGAGCCCGGCACAAACCCCGGCTTCCTCTTCCAGCAGAATACAATGCGCGATGCCCTTGTTGCTGCCCTAACGCTGAATTATCTTAATGAGAAGTGCTCACGGGTAAAAATGGCAAATATTGCACAGACAGTAAATGTGCTCCAGGCGCTTATCTTTACTGAAGGTGAAAAGATGCTGCTTACTCCCACCTATTACGTTTATGACATGTACAAGGTGCATCATGATGCCACTTTGCTGCCCCTGGAATTTGACAGCCCGGAATATCGTTTTGGCGACAAATCCCTGGATGCAATCAGTGTAAGTGCATCGAAAGATAAAGACAATGCCCTTCATATTTCCCTGGTAAACATTGATCCGGCTGTGGCTCACACTATTTCGATAAGCCTTTTGGGAAGCGATAATAAAAAAGTCATTGGCACGATCCTGAGCTCAGAGGCGATCAACAGTCATAATACATTTGAAGAGCCCGGTAAAGTTGTACCTTCAGAATTTAAGGGAGCAAAAATAAAGGGTGGAAAAATCACGCTTGAAATCCCAGCAAAGTCGGTGATTGTCCTGGAGGTGAAGTAGCCTGAAATACTATTATTCCGGGCCGGATCGGCGGGTAATAATATTCGCAGCGGCTAAGAAGTACAGGTGCTTTTCCGGCTTTGTTTAAACAATTTATGATTTCATCGTTATGCAAAACAGAATGCACACAAATATGCTGTAGCGCCAATTAAAACCCAATATAATGAAATCGATCCTTACAGGAATCCTGGTACTATGCCAGGTAATACTAGCCAACGCACAGTTCACAGCCACGATGTTTAACACTGTGTCAGGAAAAACCAGGACCTACACGGTATATTCGGACCTGCAGAATTACCGCTACGAATTTGAAAGATCAGGAGAGAAATGGATAGTGATCGTCAGGCCGGAGGAGGACAAGTCCCTTGCGCTCATGCCAGACAAAAAATTTTACCAGAGCTCCAGTTGTGATGGCGTTTTAAGCAGAACGAACGATCCTTGGCAATCTTACCTTTGGTTTAAGAATTTCGGGGTTGAAAAAGTACTTGGAAGTGAAAAGGTAGAAGGATATACCTGCAAAAAGTTAGCTATTTATCAGACCGAAACAAGGGTCTACAATGCTTCATATGCCGAGTCGTTGAAATTTCCATTAAAGATCAGCAATGAAATTGAAAAGGATACGCACATGGAAATCAGGGAAATAAGATCCTGGCTGCCGGATCCTGAAAAGTTCAAAATTCCCGAAGATTACACCGAGGTGGACAGGAGGCTGAACCCTGTTATCCCGGAAGCACCTGCCCCGGAAATATGGACAGTGACGAGGGCTTCAGTACCCTATTCGGGAACCGTGGAAAGAGGACGGAAACTTTGGCTGTCAGTTAAAGAAAGCCACTATTATAAGATCTCTATTATAAATCAGACCAGGGCCCCTGGAAAACTGATCATTCACATTTACAAGGATGGCTCCCCCCTCCCCGAGGAGGAACAGGGTCCTGAAAAATACAGAACCTTCCGGCTGTTCCCCGGGGAAACAAAGATCCTGACCCAGGACTGGAAGGCTGAAAGTGAGGTACTCATTGAGCCTTACGAGGGATTGCTGGAATTAAAGATTGAGCGGGAATAAAAGCCTTAAGGCCCAGGCTGTTTCCGTACGTCTTAATTCCCGTTGTAATACATATTGGACCATGAAACGTATTCCGATGTGATATTGTCGTAGATCCCTAACCAGTCGTCAGGGCCTGGCTGGGTTGCTGATCCGTCACCGTTGGTATCGCCCTTACAGGTATCATCCTTATAGGAAGTGAAAATAATCCCGGCGCCGTCATGGTTTATGATTGCATCGGTATCATCCATCACAATTGCAGATTGAGGTCTGAATTTAAGGCATACATTATTCCCCAATGTAAGACTTGCACCGCTGGTGATCCACCAGTCATTGTCGTCGATCACAAAGGGAACCTCAGTTTCATGCCAGGAGATTGCAGAATTCAATTCGTTCAGGGTTTCCACGAAGATCCCATTGTACTGATTTCTCCTCTGATTGTCTGTTGGATGGGAAAAGGAATTGCTGTTATCAATGGAAAATTCCAGTCCAACGGAAAATGGACGGATGTTATCATAAAAGGTGTTGCTGTTGATCACACAGGCGCTTTCTGCATACCCTGCATCAAGTGCTCCATACCAGCCTGATGGATCATCTCCGGCGTTAAATGCAAATGTGCAATGTGTGACCTGGATATTATTTCCATACACTTCGAGGGTGGAAGTGTAGGTAGAATTGCCTCCATAGTAAAACTCGCAGTAATTAAAGACCGACCCATTGTTATCGTTTGTGCTTATGCCTCCCCAATCTTTCCTGGCCGGAGTGGTGCCATCTGTGTCACCATTGGTGTCGCCTCCGTGTTCATCGTCTTTCCAGGAAGTGAAGATGATGGGTTTGGTGTCCGTTCCGTTGGCAATGATCGTTCCCCCGGAGCCAATGATCATATCCGGACCATCGCTATGGAACTTGATGATCGTACCTGCCTCGATCGTCAGTGTATTGTTTATATAAAAATCCCATGCCCTGATCAGGTAAATTGAGTCTGCCGACCAGGTTGTTACCTGGCCAATGTCATTCATTATCGTAACAATATTCGAATCAATAGGGTCTGGTTCCTCTTTATCGCAGCCTGCAGCAAAGATCAGTCCCGCGATAGCCAGCATAGAAAAAAGTTTTGCTTTCATTCGTGTAATTGTTGGTTTCAATAGATAAAGTTAAATAAACTATGCCTACACAATTTATGTTAAAGAATAGATATTTGTAGAGGTTATCAGCCCTGAGCCATTGAGATAAACGCCATTCCCCAAAAGGGCTTTGAATTCAACTTTCGAAAGTCTGCGATCAAGTGCCTGCACCTTGCTCCCTGGTGGATCCCTTTCTTTTTAAACCTTTGGAACAAGAGACTTACTCTCCAGCTTCAATAAATGCCGAAGCAATTCTATTGATCACGTTCCCAAACCTGGTATCGGAGGAATTCGACACTGCGGCGATAACAAGCTCCTTTTCCGGATACACCTGAAGATCGGTAATTCCACCGATAGAACCTCCTCCATGGCCTATTCTTTTTATGCCATTTGATTCATCAATGAACCATCCAAGTCCATAGTTTGTAGTGTCGCCACCGGAAAGTACCTGGGGAGTGGTAAGGGTATTTAGTGTTGCTTCCGACAGGAATCCGGGATGCATATGTGCCTCCCCGAATTTCAGCAGGTCGGTGGTGGTGGATATAAAACCGCCCCCGGCCCATTTATAGCTGTTATCAACATATGCAGCATTTACGAAGGTGCTGTCATCTTTAAGCTCATAAAATGACGAACGATGGATTATAATGCTGTCGTTCATATCTGCACAGGTAGAGCTCATCCCGAGGGGATCAAAAACCTGCTCCTGCATAAAATCCAGGAAATTCTGCCCGCTGGCACCCCCTATCGCTGCACTAAGCAGGTTGAATCCGTAGCTTGAATAAGAAAAGCTGCTACCAGGCTCGAACAACAGTGAGTCATCTTTGAATATATCAAGGCCCTCCAGTACGGTATTATAGTGCTTTGACAGAAGAAACTCCTGGTTTTTATAATGCCGTATGCCCCCGATATGACCGGAGACTTGTTTTATTGTAAGCGGGTATTCCTTCAAAGGAAAACCGGGAACATAGGTCTGCACCGCCTCGTCAATATCAATGTCACCCCTGTCCATCAGCTTGCCAAGCGCTGCTGCAGTAATCGGTTTGGACACGCTTCCGATCCTGAACCTTGTTACTCCCGGGATCACGGGTACTTCGTGTTCCAGGTCGGCAAATCCGTAAGCTTCCGACCAAACCAGGGTTCCGTGGATGGAGACTGCTATATCCAGGCCGGGTGTTCGCCCGGTATTAAAAAGGGAATCCACCAGTCGGCGACTTTCCTTAATGGCATTTGAATAATTTACCGTTAATTGTTGTCCCTTCTCGCCGCATCCGGTAAAAAGAACCAGGAGCACATAATAAATAATAAGCTTGCATTTCATGACAGGAATTAATTTTTAATCAAAAAGAAATTATCATGTAATTTTGTGGATTAACACAGTAAGTTACAACAAAGATTGATCAATGTCAATTAAGTCGCTGGTTATCAATCCCTATTTAAACAGTCAACAGCAGCCTGAACCTATAACACTGCTGGTTTACAGAGGGAATTCCTATTCCTTATCGTAGACCTGGGTCTCACCAAATTCACCCCAGGAAGAATTCGCATTTGTTGTAATTACCAGCCTTCCCTCTTTAAGGGTGTAATCATAGTTCACCGTCATCTCCCCTCCATCCTGCAATGGAAACTTAGATACAATTTTCAGCGTAGTTTTGTCATCCGACCACTTGGCTGTTGATTTAACAACAGAATCCATCCATCCCGGATTCTTGGATTCCAAGCCATCCAGCGTATACTTGTTTGTATTAGTGAAGTCCTCTCCCTGGAAATTGGATTGCCTCGTCTCGGTTAGCAGGTTTTTCTCCTGCTTGATCTCAATTTTCAGGGGCGCCATGCTGAATTGCTCTCCAAGCTGACTTTTTTCCTTATTGAGTTTCCAGTTTCCATTCATATCTGTTTTTTGTCCGTATGCAATGGAAGTGATCAGTAGAAGAGCGAGCAGATAGATAGTTCTTTTCATGATTACATGTGTTTGATGATAAGCAAATTTAACGAATTTTAAATATTAATTGAGCTTGCTGAACGGTGTTCCCTGGACCGGGTAGCAACTGAGATCACACTGAACCTTACACCCTTCCCTCCTTCCTCCATTTTATTCTCCGGTTTTAAAGTCGAAGTTGATCCTGGTTTGAATATCCGAGAAAACCTGGAAGTGTTTTTTCAGGATGCCAAGATCACTTTTTGAAAGGGTAGCAATGTTAAAGCTGTTCCCCGGAAGCTCGTTTTCGGTTATGCGGTCCAGCTGGCATTTCAGGCGCAGGCGCATAAAAAAGGTGCAGGCCTGGTAGATTTCCTCGAAACCCGATCTGTCAATAGCCCCACGGGACTGAAGCTGCTCAAGTCTTTCAAGACTGTTGGTTTGATTAAATCCCTCGATGATCGAATATGTCCTAATGAAAGTAAGCAATGGGATCATCAGCTTTTTTACATCGAGCATTTGATCATTTTCCTCTGAATCCTTACCCACTATGCTTCCAAATATATTTAAAGGGGGCCTGAATTTCATAACAGACTGGGCCATATGATAGAAGAAGACTGGTTTCCCCTTCGAAGCCTGATTCACGTAGTCCCGCAGCTGCTGCACAAGGGACTGTTCCCCATAGACGCACCTGAAGTCAAAAAAGATCGATGCCTCAAGGATGTCCTGGGGGTTACTGGTATTGATCCAATGGCTGAAATATTTTTTCCATTCTTCCAACGTTTGGGTCCATTTTGGATTCCTTGCCATGATATCTCCCTTGCAATAATTGTAGCCTATGGCATGGAGATCCTTGTTTACTCGTCCGGCGAGGTCAAGGAAATACTCCTGGATTTTCTCATTCCAATTCTCAGTGGAATCCGTGAAGATGATGGCATTGTCCTGGTCGGTTGCGAGGGTTTGCTCACCCCTTCCCTCGCTGCCCATAACAATAAAGGCAAAATCGCATGGTGGAGGTCCCAGTTCATTGAGCCGTAAACAGATCACCCGTTTATGAATGGCATCTGATACTGAAGTTATGATACGGTTAATATTTTCTGTTTTATCGCCGCAATCCAGGAGTGCCCTGACCAGGGCAGGTACACGTTTATAGACTAATGCCAGTTGTCCTGTATCCTGAGCTGCATCTATCTCCAGGACCATGTAGCTTATCGAGTTCTGTTGTATTTCCAGGACCTGCTCATAACCGAATACACCATTGATGAACCCTTTCGCATTGATCGTGGCAAGATGAGAAACATTTCCCTTTTTGAGTGCCAGCAAAGCCTCAAACAACAGTGAATTATCAGGTATTGTTGCAGGCGGAGCACTTAGTATTTCTGCAACCGGACGGCTCGTATCGAGCCCGGGAGCAAGAACTTTCTTCATGATATCTGTACCCGTAACAACTCCTGCTATCTCACTGCCTGAAGCTATAAAAACGATGTCCAGTTCCTGTTCCGTCATGAAGGAAGCTGTTTCGCGAATGGAAAAAGTGATGGGGCAGGTCTTTATTTCAGCGATAAAAGATTTAAGCGGCTGATTCATCAGGAGCAGCGAACTTTGTAATTCCCCGGCGAGTAATTGAGTGCCTTTTTCAAGTTCTTTAAGTGAAGATACTTCCTTGACAATAATACTATATCCTGTTTCCCCTGCATATGATATCAAAGAGGCAGAGAGCACCACTTCCTTCTGAGTTCCATCTGAACATTTCAGGCCAGTCTCCACAGATACCGATTGCTTGGGGTCCCTGAACATGGCGGTCAGTTTTTCCCATTCGATGCTGAACAGGTCCCCGAATTTCAGTTCCCTTACCTTCATAGGATCATAAGCGCTTAGATTCCCGAATTTAATATTGGCAAAAATGATCCCGTCCCTTATCATCATCAGTGTTCCTTCCGTTGAGGCCTCGACCAGTGATTTATATTTCAGCCTTGACAATCTAAGTCT
>CAYSAH010000124.1:0-9424 GCA_964428945.1 uncultured Bacteroidaceae bacterium
TGAGCCGGAAGTAGAAATCGCCCTCCAGGGAGGTATTTTCCCAGGGGACCTGTTTTCCCCCGGAGATCCTGCTCACCTCCTTTCTCACTTCCTTGAACACTTCCTCGATTTTCAGGTTTTCCTGTCCGATAAATTTAAGGATCGCCGAGGTATAGAGCCCGTTCCCTCCGCTTCCATCCGATGCCGTTTTTCCAGGACCGGTGGCGTATGCTATGATTGATCCGCCAGGAGCATTCATAAATGCGAGTCCGGATTCTGCGGCTCCCCTGTTCCAACTTCTCGCAAAGGGATTATCACGACAGGCATCCATGATTATTATATTCGTCCTTGAATTTGCAGCCTCCATCTCCCGGAGGATGATTTGTGCCTCAAAGCATTCGGGTTTGATGTCCTCAAGGGATTTTAGCGATGCATCTACAGGAATGAGGTAATTAATGCCGTCGGACTGAATGCCGTGCCCAGCATAGAATACCAGGCCAACGGAAAATTCTTCTAAAGCCGATCCGAAATTTTCAAGGGCTGAGACCATGGATTTCTTGTCGAGGTCTAAATACTTCATAACGACAAAACCGACTTGCCTGAGCGCTAACTCCATGGCATTGGCATCGTTTATCGGATTGTATAGCGGAAGGCTGTGTTCATAATTTTCATTTCCAATGACGAGAGCCAGCCTGTCACCCTGACCGGGAGCTGTCATAAAAAACGGAATTAGAAGTATAAAGATAAGAGTAACCCTGGGCATGGCCTGAATTCATTTTATATAAACAAAGATATCTCTGTTGACTTTTTCTGTTTATGGCATCGCATCAAATATTTCTTAGCTCGTTCAGGTTGCAGCATTTGTCCTGCTTCTGTTAAGTATTCCAAAAATAACCAGGAGAATACCGGTCAAGGCGATTGGAAACCCCATTACCAGGGTCATTGCGCCATCTTCCCATACCCACAATACCAGCATCCACTGAAAAATATGCCAGATAATAAAAATGAGACCTGCGTAGAATTCACTTTTCCATAGCCAGTAAAAGCCGATGACAAAGATGAGGAAAAGCCATACCTCTGTTTTCAGGAGTATGTTTGCCAGAGAAATTCCTTCGGTGACAAATGATTGAATGAGACCAGCCAGGAAGACGATGTAGCCAATGGCTGCCAAGGTTCCCAGTATTCTTAAACCTTGCTGGAATGCTTTCATGGGTGGACAGTTTTATACTTTCAGCTGCAAATTAATGAAAATACCAATAAGAGTCAATTTATCCATGATCGGTGAAGTCCAAGGGCATGCCTCAAACTCTGCATTTCAGGCAATTCTATTTCTTTACAAAAAGTTATTCGGTGTAATTCTTTATCACCTTAACCATTGCATCCTGGCAAACGGGACAGAAATAGTCGGTTCTTGAAAACATAATGCAATTCAGGGACGGGCGGTAAAGACCGGTTGACGCGTATCCTGCCCCTTCAAAGGCTCCGACTTTACCGGCCAGTTCACCATGCTCCAGAAAATCATCTACCTCCTTATCCCTGGCAATGCTTTCGTTGTTATAGCGCCTGATGGCTGCATCGATTTCGGCCTGGGGGGCTTTTGCTTTTTTAAGATCGGAGATTTCTGTATTCATCTCTGCCCTCGATACCTGCCATGCGTTATCAATACTGTCATAGCTTGCCTTTCCCCAGGGGGTTGGGATCTCTATCCCTTCGCTTACAAGATGTTTCCATTTGATATTTTGCGGATCAGCAAGCGCTGTAATATTTGGTTCGTGAGGTTCGAAGCCGGCAGGATAAAAATCATTGTAGGCGGTTGAAGACGTGTAATATTCATCGGCAAGGCCGAAAAATGAATGTCCGAATTCATGTACCATCAGGTAATCACTGTCAATGTTATCGGAGGTATATACACAATAAAAATTGTATATACCACCACCGCCATAGCGAGTGTGGTTAACCATTATGTAGAGCGCGTCGTAGGGTGCATGACCTGCGATATCCCTAAGCGATTTATTGTCCTCTGTGAGAAGGTAACGTTCTGATCCGAGTGAATTAAATGAAGCATTTATAGCCGTGTTCTTATCAATTCCTGCACGTGGTTCATCCACTCCGCTATCCTGAGAAGCTTTGAGCACTCCCCTGATATTGTAACTTTCCTTGTATGTTTTACATGGCTCAGCCCTGAAGAATATCTCTGTAAATCTTGCAAGGTCCTTTTCGAATTTCTGAGTTTCTTCAATGGTATACCCTTCTCCCACGATCAGTACATCTGCTTTTATATTTGGGTCCCCGTTATCAAGCGAAGTGAAAACAGTTATCTCAGGATCACTGACTGGCTCAATAGATGATCCGGGATCAATCTCAGTCCTGAAAACTTCATGCAGGACTCCCATCTTATCCCTTTTTTCAAGAGCAAAATCGATAGTCGATTTTGGCATGGGAATAATAGCCGACTCATGGTATTGCTTTTGAATCCCCTCAATAGCTGGGGTAGTAAACTGGTACTCCTTGAAATAACTGTCGAATCCTTTTGAGTAGATCAAAGCACCCGATCCCTTGTCATAGATCTTATAATAATAGGCACCGTAATCCAGATCGTCTATCAGGTTGACTTCGCTACCCGACCATGCTTCATAGGCATAAAGTTCATCAATCTCAACTTTTTCCGAGATCGCATCTCCACTATGAAAATAGTCTATTCTCAATGTCCCGGGATTGAAGAATTTATTGTACTCCGAAGCTTTTTCGCTCATACAGGCATGTAAAATCGCAACTAAAATGAAGCCAGTTGCCAGTATATTTCTCATAATTTAAAGTTTAAATACTTTTCCCAAAAATTCTTTCTGTCCTTTGCTGTTTATTTCGATCAGGTAGATCCCTGGTCTGAGATCGCTAACAGTTACGGCTGCTTTTTCAGCAGCAATATATTCAGTTTTAAATATTCTTCCTGTCAGGTCATACACAGTTAAGGTAGCAGGATCTTTGATACCTTCTATGAACAGGACTTCATTCATAGCTGTTGGATACACACCAATTTCAGACTTTATTCCATTCATGAGGCCCACTGAAAGGATGTTCGATAAATTGATTTCTTTATAATTGAGATACTTGTTGTAGCCAATTATCGTTAATTCTGTTTGTTCGTTGATGTCAATCCCCGAAATATCAACCAGCAGATCATCAAAACCGGCAATGAAAATTTCTTCTATTGCATTTCCATCCAGGGCGAGTTCAATTTTATCAATATTGACATAGGAAGCAAGTTGAATACGTAACTGGTCATCGTTGTCAAGTGAAATATCGGAAATAGAAAAATCCGGGTGTATGTTATCAGAGAATTTCGGACCTGTGGATTTGTTATGTTCAAAATCCTTTCTCTCATCGGCGACTTTGTTTCCCACCACCTTTATCAGGGTCGGGTCTGCACATCCGGCATCGTCATTATGAAGGTCAACCATGTACTTGATCTTCGACGGATCATAGGTTTCCAGAAGCGCCTCGATGGCATCCAGTGCAAGGAGGTCGCTGCTTGCCAGGATAAGGCGCATATTTTGTTTGCAGTCAGCATAGCTTTGCGAACTTGTAACTGCAACCGGGCCGAATTCCAATCCCTGCAGACCGTCCATTATGGCAAAATCAGCTGGCCGGCACAGGTAAAAATCATGCAGGTATGCGTGCAGGTTCGTTCCATGATCAATGGTACCCCTGTTGGTATTGGTTTCAGTAAGGCCATATATATTTGCTGGGCTCGCTCCGATGCAAAGGTTTTTTATAGAGCCTGTAACAGATGCCGATTCATGGTTCTTAATAAGAGCGATGCTGATCAGTACATCAGCATCATAATAGATCTTGTTAAGGTAATATTCCGCAGAATTATAGGGTTTTTTATTGTCAGGATAGAGTTTCTTGTCAGCAGGAAGGTTAACCACCTTTAATTCCGGGGCGCTATACTCCCTCCATCCGCCTGAAGAAGATTCCAGGCAGAAAAACCGGTCAACCTCAGGCATATTAACCTCGTCGTAATTCATCATGTCGAACAGGGCTTGGGTCGATTTTGCAGATCCCTCCATGACAAAAATCTTACCCGAGGGATTAAGCTCCCTTACGATTTCAGAAACAGACTTTACGATCCTCCAGTCGGCCGTAATACCGTTCACTTCATCCTGGAGCAAAGTTCCTGAAGCTGATTCCTTATCAGATACAAGGTTTGGTTTGATCACAACAGTATCGCCATCTGAGATTATATTGCCAAGCCCGCCTGCATCGAGAATTGCTTTTTGCACCATTACCTTTATATCCGAATATGTCAGGTCCTCTGCATTGTTTTTTGTTGATTTTACAATACTAACGGTTGAAACAGGTTTTACATAATTTACATCGTCCGGAACAAGGCTTTTTAAGGGTGAAACCTGGATTGGACGGGAAACGATATTTTCGGCATAGAGGCTAAACCTTGGCGCAAGGATCATGGATGCGCCAAAAACCAACACAGCAGTCAGTACAAAGAGTGAAGCACGAAGATATCTTGCAGAAGTGAACAAGAGTTTGCCTTTCCTGAATAACATCACAGAACCGGCAGAACTGACGATCCAGGCAACAAATGCTGCCGCAAGCGGAAAGGCGGCTCTCTGGCAGGGATAAAAGGCTCTGGAGGGTTTTGGAATAACCCGGATCAAAAACCAGACCAATGCTGCAAGCCCTGTAACAGGGATTACCGCCCTTTTCAATTTGTTGATTAAACATCCTCTTGTCATGGCAATTTTAGTTTCCAATAAAAATACTACTTTTTCCCTTAAATAGTACCTTATACAAATATTACAAGAACTGGCAGGTCCATCCTGGCACTGTTATCCGATTTTTTGGTTTTATGCCATAAGGCTCATCGAATAGGGATTTGTTGATCGGATTAATTATAAATTAAGCCTTCATTTTCCTATTTGTATTGGTTCTAAAATATCTGATTTCGATATCCTTAATTTAGTTCTTTAATTTAGTTCTTTACATTTGGCAAATTTTATAAATCCAGATATGATGATATTTAAATATAGTCGAAGCCTTTACAGGACAATTTTAATCACCTTTTTATTTTGCTGTACAGGAATAACCAACAGTATCTTTTCACAAACAACCACCGACGGAGAGTTGACATTTACTGTAAGGACTGTAACCGATAATGGAGATTTTTCTCCGAAACATATACTTGCAATCTGGATTGAGGATAGCAATGGATTTGTAAAAACCAGGAAATTGAGAGCTGATAAAAGAAAGCAATACCTTTATACATTTAACAGTCATACTGGCGGAAATGTAGTTGATGCTGTAACAGGAGCGACCCTTTCAAGCCATACTACGCACACTGTAACCTGGGACTGTAAAGATGTTGACGGGAAATTAGTTCCTGATGGGGAATACACAGTTTATGTCGAATTTACTGATAAACATTCGCAAGGCCCGCTTTGTACGGTTCCGTTTACCAAAGGACCGGAAGCGGTTTCACTGAGCCCGGCAGACAAAACTTATTTTAAAGACCTGGCCCTGAACTTTGAACCGGCTGCTGTTTCGGATGTTACCGCAGGATTCAGCTTTGATGTCAATGAGCTGACGGTAACATTTACAAATTCTTCGCTTGGAGCTGAATCCTATAGCTGGGATTTTGGCGACAGTAATTCAAGTACGGAAATGAATCCTGTTCATACCTATGCAGAGAATGGCACCTACACTACAGTGCTTACTGCAACAAAAGGACCAGCCAGCTCAAGCTATGAGGAAGCTATACCTGTTTCATCTTCTTCAGTTGGCATTGAAGCATGGAAAGGGTCCGGTGCCATCTATCCGAATCCTGGAAGTGGTCATGTTATGCTTTCCCTTGAAAATGGCCAGAATATAAATGAGATTAATGTATTCAATCTTCAAGGAAAACTTGTATTTCATAAGACATTGGAATCTATGCCAAAAGCAGAGATCAATATTTCAGAATTACCCGCGGGGACTTACCTCGTGCAGGTGAAATCAGGGGAAAAATTTAGCTACCAGAAAATGATCAGGGAATAGGGAAGGGGTAAAGGTCAGTAAATCCTTCATGAAAGGGCATTGCTGGCTTTTAAAAAGCTTATATCACCAATTATCAGATTTCTTTTTTGAGTTATACGGAGCTTATTTATTCCTCAAACAGAATGTCGGGTTCCTGGTAGTGAAGCCTCACAAGACCCATATAGAAAATTATAATTCCAATTGCAAGTAACAGGTGACTCAGGTCATTTTTATCAAACCACTGGTATAAGTTAATATCCATAAGGAAGACTGCTGACGAAGGCAGCATTACCATGACGCCTAAAACAAGGAATCCATAATTCTCTGATATTCCCAGCCTGTAATAATGGAGTCCCAGCAAACCAGCAGAGAGCGTAACACCCAGCAAGCTGTTTAAAATAACAAGAACAATACAGAGGTTCTCCTTATTGCCCGGATCACCAGAGGCCAGAACAAGCATTACAGAACCCAGCAGGATAATCAGTTTGATGCTTGAAATCCTTGTAAGTATTGTAATCATCCGTTTTTCAGGATGAATGGAGATCATTGAATATTCTATAAAATATACTGAAATAATCCCCAGGACCCAGGCCGGGACTTTTCCTGCAATACCAAGGTAATTATAGAATACATGGCCCAAACCTCCGAGGAAGGCGCCCAATCCGAAGATCAGCAGGAATCTTTGCCAGTTTCTGAAGAAATTTTGAGGAGCGGCCAGCTGCCCGATTTTTAATCCCAGAAACATACTTAATAAACCAAGTATTCCATCTGTGATCAGCGTGTTTGGTTCAACAAGATCCAAACCGAACATGGCAAATTCTATTTTTTCAACTGCAAGGATCATTCATTGCAATGTTAGGTAAATTTAATGCTCAAGCTTTCAAAAACAGCTCAATATTTATGTATTTTGATTCCTTGTAATCCAGCACAAAGGATTAATTTTGTTTTAATCCTGGCATAATAATGAGTATTTCGTACCATGGATTTTCCAAATAGACATTGCAAATTATAAGGCGCTCATGGCATTTTGAAGGCTCTTAGGAATTATTTTCTGAACCAAAATGTCAGGCGCCAAATTGTATTTACTGTCTTAAATTATTTCGATTTATACAAGTAGAACAATAATGTATGATAAATGTTATTATTAACTGAACACCCAAATTATTATAATGAAAACAATAAAATTCCTTTTACTTGGTGCACTTGTTTTGAGCTTTTCATGCTCCTCCGTACCAATGACGGACCGGAAACAGTTTATCGCGATCCCCAATTCCCAGATGCTGGCCCTGAGTGCAGATAGTTACAGCCAGGTACTTTCAGAAATTCCCGTTTCGGATAACATGGCCTATTCTGAATCTGTACGAAAGGTGGGAGCAGACCTTACAGCAGCCGTTGCGGAGTATCTTAAAATGCAGGGCCTCGAATCGAGAATTGAAGGCTTCGACTGGCAATTCAATGTATTGATATCGGAGGAATTAAATGCCTGGTGTATGCCTGGTGGGCAGATTGCCTTTTACGAAGGAATCATGCCGGTTTGTGGTGATGATAATGGAATAGCCATTGTTATGGGCCATGAAATTGCACATGCGGTTGCCCAGCACGGAAACGAAAGGATGTCGCAGCAGCTCCTTATAAATATGGGAGGCCTCGCACTGTCAGAAGCATTGAAAACAAAGAAAGAGGAAACACAACAGCTTGCACTTGCAGCTTTCGGTGTTGGTTCGACAGTAGGTGTTGCATTGCCCTTCAGCAGGACGCATGAATCAGAGGCTGATGAACTTGGATTATATTTCATGGCCATGGCCGGATACGACCCTCAAACGGCACCCTCATTCTGGGAAAGGATGGAGGCATCCGGAGGTTCACGTCCCCCGGAGTTTTTATCAACACACCCGGATCCGTCGAACAGGATAGCACATCTTATGGAAATTATGCCTAAGGCACTTGAATATTATAATTCGAAATAGGATATCCGGCGTTCTTATGCAATCTCAAATCAGGCATTATTTTTTAAATACAAAATAGACTGCAAGAATAAGAAAAACGAAACCGATGATATGATTGGTCTTTAAGGTTTCAGTTTTGAAAGCAACAAGTGTAAAAATTGAGAATACAATCAGAGTTATCACTTCCTGTATCACTTTCAGTTCGACCAGTGAAAAGGGACCACCGTTTCCTTTAAAACCAAATTTGTTAGCCGGAACCTGGAAAAAGTATTCAAATAAAGCCAATCCCCAGCTAATAAGGATAATGGCAATTAATCCAAGTTTACTGAACCATTTCCATTCTGCAAATTTTAAATGCCCGTACCAGGCAAACGTCATAAAGATATTGGAAAGGACAAGGAGTCCTATAGTTGAGAATTGTTTCATATGGCTTTGGAACTAGGAAAGGAATTTTGTAAGACACTTGATGAGCGGGCCTCTTAGAACTGTATTTCCAGGCGTCATTGCAGTAAAAATTTGAGCCGAAGATAAATATTAATTGAAAGCAAATTGCAATTCACTTAAATTCCGGTATAATCCATCCTTGACTTTAATGAGTTGCTCATGTGTACCGCTTTCGACAAGCTTACCATGGTCGATCACAAAGATCTGGTCGGCTTTGCGGATGGTGGCAAGGCGGTGAGCAATCACGATCGAGGTCCGGCCCTTCATTAATTTTTCAAGTGCATCCTGAACAAGTCTTTCAGATTCTGAATCGAGCGATGAGGTCGCTTCATCCAGTATAAGAATCCTTGGATCTTTCAGCACGGCCCTGGCGATTGCAATTCTCTGTCTTTGTCCGCCCGACAGCTGCGTTCCCCGTTCACCAACAAGTGTTTCCAGTTTTTCCGGGAACTGGTTGATAAACTCAAGTGCATTGGCTTTTTCAGCAGCGTTCATGATCTCCTCCTCTGTTGCTCCCGGCTTTCCATAGGCTATATTTTCCCTGATGGTTCCTCCAAACAGAAATATGTCCTGTGGAACCAGGGCGATCTGTTTGCGCAGAGTGGATAATGAGATACCGTCAGCAGGCCTCTGGTCGAATAGGATTTCCCCGGAAGTGGGGTGATAAAATTTCATGAGCAGCGCAGTGATCGTCGTTTTTCCTGCCCCGCTTGGGCCAACAAGGGCAACCAGCTGGTTTGGAGTAATGGACAGACTTATATTTTTAAGCACCACTTCTTCCGGCCTTTCAGGATAAGTAAAAGAAACCTGCTTAAAAGATATTTCACCGTGCAGTATATGTTCATCGGAAATTGCTGCAAGTTCAGCCAGGTCTTCCACTTCCTCTTCAAATATTTCAAAAAGGTCCTCGGTTGCACCCAGGAAACGCTGGATCTGGGTGAAGACATTTGCCATTCCGCCAATGGTTCCTCCTATGAACCCTGAGTACAGGACGAATGAAAAGAGCTCCCCTGCATTAATATCAC
>CAYSAH010000125.1:0-9418 GCA_964428945.1 uncultured Bacteroidaceae bacterium
TTAGTTCAACAGTAGGTTCGTTTTCTGTCATCTATTTTCGCAACTGAATCCTGAAGTGTCCAGAAGCCAAAAAAGGAAATATGCTGATTGGATGGGGTTTCACGCTGTTATGACAAAATATACTGAGGAAGGGGAAATCATTAATGATGTTAATGCTACAGTAAACCTGAATAGCATAAGGGCAAATGAGTATGACTGGACTAACAATATCATGGATCTAAAATCGGACCGTATAGATTTTGATACCCTAGAATTGAATGCGAGCAAATCAGTTTCAATTGCAGTCACTAATAATTTGATTGAAGATAGAAAGTTAAACTACTTCTCCAGCTTAAAGGATTTAATAAAAGCATCAGCAGATTTCTGGTCCCATAATGAATAAGATGCCACAACTGCTAATTGGTATTGGATCTGACCTGAAAAAATAACATAGTATTCAACCTGGGCATCCATTTCCTCAATATTCATTATGGCTTTCAGTCCCTTATTTTTCTTTAGCTTCCATTCTAAATCTTCACTTATCTCAGCCGCGATGCTCTCTCTAAATGAATTCAGTGAAACTTCACAAAGGTATTCCGTATCTGACACATCAGCAGTGTGAATTGTATAGGAGACCAGAAAGGTTTGATCATTATAGGTTGACATGACCTTCACGGTTTTAATATCAGCACTGTTGTCAGAATCAACAGTGTAATCGGCGGGGAAGGATATTGAAAACCTAGCTTCTGAACTGTTGTAATGAATGCCTTTTGATGCCGGGTTAAAGGCGGCGAGGGGTAGAGCCAGACAAATAAATAGTAAGGCTGATACTTTGTTTTTCATGGATGATGCTTTAATTTTTTTCGAATTTAATACTAAATCCGAGATCCGAATTGTTCTTTGATTCAATTTTTCAATGCTTGTTAAAAATATTTTTGGGTGGACAGTTATTTTATTTAAAGCAGTAAGTGACATGTGCGACAAAATCCTATACGGAATTAAAAAGGGAGTCAACGCCAATCCATAGTTGATATTCTAAATTCTGGTATTCAATGATACTACGATAATTATTTGCGTCGTTATATCACATATTAATCTTGTAAAATGCTTATCCCATTTTCCTCAGCAGATCCACAGCTGTCATATACCCGCTGAAAATCGCTCCGGAGAAACCACCTCCGAATTTGCCCCAGGCAGAAGCTATGTGCAGATTCTCAAAAACCTTTAGTGCTTCGATCGGGACTCTGTTCGGTAACTGAGCAAAACCGTATACTGCGCCTTCAGGATTCAGTGTATATCTTTCCACGGTTTTTGAAGTTCCCACCTCAACGTGCTCAATGTGTTTCCTGCAGCCGGGGATCAATTGCTCCAGCCGCCCAGTAAGCACCTCAGCCACTTCTTTCTTTTTCGACTTGTATTTCTCCCTTGACAAGTCTTTCCAATCCTGCAGGTAATCAATGGAGCAGATCGCACCTACACTTTTACCCGGAGGGGCAAGCATTGAATCAACCTGGCTGTAATCCACGAAAGTAAAGCCCCTGGTATCGAAACCAGAATGGTTATTTTGCCTGATATCTCTTGGGGTTTTTACGGAATGATCGAAAACAAAAGTTGAGTAATACTTATGTCCGAGCTCCTTTAAGGAGCGAGAGAATCCAAAGTAGACAGTAAGCAGGGAGGCTCCTATTGAATGCCTTGTAAGTTCCCCTGCCAGTTTTTCGCCTTCCGGTCCGCTTATCATTCCTGCAAAGGAGGGAAGGGCTGCATTTACAATGTATTCATGTGCTTTTGCTTCAGCCTGGACATGCTCTCCGGGCATGTTATTGATGAATTTTACCCCCTGGATAATCCCGCTTTTAACTTCAACAGCAGTAACTTTATGGTGTAGAAGTACGATTCCCCCATGGTTCCTGGTTACTTCTACAAGCTTATCTGAGAGCCTTTGTGATCCTCCCTGAATAAAATTTGCCCGGCCATTAAAGTAGGCATTTTCAGCTACCGAAAAATACCGGAGTGACAGGGTATATGGATCATCGTGAAAATACCCGAGATTACCCAGAAGGACAAGTTTGATCTCCTCGCTGGTAAATATTGAATCGAGGTATTCTCCTATACTTGTATCTGGCTTATCCTTTTCAAGGATATTTATTCGCCTGGAATTTAACAGCCTTTCAAAATACTTATCGATCCCCTCGTGCTGCTCAGGAAAATGCTTTTTCAACATTGCGATCGCAGTTGCACGGTCATGGGGCATTACCAGGTCAGTCCGGCCATTGTAGAATCGGTAAAATTCAGGTAATTCAAGGTATTCCAAGTCCTCGAAAAGCCCAAGTTCAGTAAATATTTTTGTTTTACCGTCTGATGGATGCAGTCCATCCATCTCGTGCAAACCGACTTCCATAGTATAGCCTTTGCGTGAGAAGGTCGTTGCGCATCCACCGGGACGGTCATGTTGCTCGATCAGCAGAACTTTCTTTCCCTCTTTTGACAATTTAGCTGCGGCAACAAGTCCTCCAAGTCCGCCTCCGATAATGATCACGTCGTAAATCATAATATTTTTTATTGTACCTTATTGTCTTCCATTATTCCATTATTCCAATGTTCCATCCTTCCCCTCTTCCCCCGGTATCGGGTATCTTCTAAACACTTTATTTCGGTCAAACAGGTACCTGTAAGTTTTGTATGTCTTTGCAGGGATGCTTCCAACCGAGAGGAATATATTTTTCATTTTCGGGTTGAAATCACCTACCCAGGAAAATTCTATCTCAGTATAATGTGATTTTCTTTTGAACATTTCCTGCAACTTCAGTATGATTGCTGCTTCAATCCCTCTTCCCTGGAACTCAGGAATCACGCCCATCAGCACGCCTCTTGCCCGTGTCATGGTCTTGCTTTTTTTCAGGAAAAGGAATTTCATCATATTGAGGATATGCATTCTGCCGTCGAGATGTTTCAGAATCTGGTTGAGGTCAGGGTACATCAGGTAAATTGCAACCGGAATGCCATTATTATATGCGATCCATACAAATTCCTCTTCAATGATCATCTTTGCCTTTTTCAATGTATGATGAATATATTCAGGTTGCATTGGTTCGAAGTTTTTCTTGAACGATGCCCATGCTTTGTTATATACTTCTACAAAATCCTCAATCTGCTTTTCGCTATTGCTCCAGCGGAAATGTTCAAAGGTGTATTCAGGTTTTTTGGAAATCCACATGGCGATTTTCTCAAACCTTTCCGGCAGGGGTTTCGTGATGTCCAGGTGGAAGCCTTCCTGGTTATAATACGTCTGAAAACCATAATTTTCGAAGAGTTGCCGGTAATAGGGAAAGTTATAGGCGATCTCGTATGCCGGATGTGTATATCCATCAACGAGCAATCCCCAGTACTTATCTGTTTCTCCGAAATTTATTGGCCCGTCCATAGCCTCCATTTTCCAGGAAAGCAAGCAGTTTTTCGCGGTATTAAAAAGCAGATCAGCAGCATCCTGGTCATTTATACATTCAAAGAATCCTATACCACCGGTAGGCTGATCGTGCGTATTTGCTGTTTTCTCATCAATAAAAACAGCGATCCGTCCAATCAGTTTCTTTTCGGAATCCTTAAGAATAAAACGTGAGGCTGAGCCATGTTTATAAAAGGTATTCCTACCAGGATCGAATACGGCACGGATCTCCCTGTCGAGGGGGCAAACCCAGACAGGATCATTTTTGTATAGGATCTTTGGCACCTTTAAAAAGTCACCCTCCTGTCGGCGACTCAATACTTCTTCAATGTACATTGTGGTTGCCTTGTATTATTCTTGCGAATAGATATTTTGTATAAGGGAATCATACTTCTTCTCAACTACCTTCCGTTTTAATTTAAGGGTGGGGGATAGCTCACCACTTTCAGGTGACCATATCTCCTTTACCAGTCGGAATCTGAGTAATCGTTCATGCTCACTGAGGTTTTTGTTGATCCGGCCAATCTCCTTCTGATAAAGCATCTGAACCTCAGGCATACAGATCAGTTCTTCATTATTCGAGAAAGCAAAATTATTTTCATCTGCCCATTTTCTAAGTACTTCAAAATCGGGAAGGACCAGTGCGCTGGCAAATTTCTGGTGTTCACCAATCACCATAAGCTGGTCGATCAGTTCAGATTGCTTGAAATTTCCTTCGATCACCTGTGGGGCGACGAATTTCCCGTTTGATAATTTGAAGATCTCCTTTTTCCTGTCTGTAACAAGCAGGAATTTGTTATCTTCAAGATGACCGATATCGCCGGTATGAAACCATCCCTCCTTATCAAATACCTCGTTTGTCATCTTTTCATCTTTATAATAACCCATCATTACATTGTGTCCTTTACAAAGGATCTCACCATCATCTGCGATCTTCAGCTCAACACCTTCGATCAGCGACCCTACTGTTCCTAATTTGAAATGGCCCTTTTCAGGATTGCTGATCGTTATGATGGGTGAGGTTTCCGTGAGCCCGTACATGTTAATGATCTTAACTCCGGCCGCCCAGAACAGGCGCTCAAGTTTAGGCTGAAGGCTGGCACCTCCGCATCCGACCAACCTTACTTTTCCTCCCAATGCATCCCTCCATTTGCTGAAGATCACCTTGTCGGCAAATCCCAGGCGTTTTCTGTACCACCAGCCATTATTTCCTTTCGGGTCAAATTTAAATCCCAGACGAACGGCCCAGAAGAATATCTTCTTCTTCATCCCGCTGAGCTGTTTTCCTTTTGAAATAACGTTATCATAGACTTTTTCCATTACCCTGGGCACCGCGTCAAATCCGTCCGCACCGATCTCCTTCATGGCTTTGGCAAAAGCCCCCATGTTCTCGGCATAATATATACCCGCTCCACTGTACTGGGTCTGGTAATTTCCAAGGCGCCCCCCAACGTGGCACAATGGAAGGATGCTAAGGTATTTATCTTCAGGTGTCAACTTGAAAATTCCTGCTGCTGCTATAAAATTCTTAACCAGGTTTTCATGAGAAAGCATTACTGCTTTTGGACTGCCGGTTGTTCCCGAAGTATAGAGCAAGGAGGAAAAGTCCTTTTCAGTAATGGAGGATTTAATAGCTTCAAGTTTTTCAACCCATTTTTCCCTGTTTTTTCTTCCTGCTTCAGCTATTTTATTCCAGGAAGGAAGCCCTTTAACTTCATCAAAAACTAACAATTTGTCATCAATCTTTGCCCTCTTGCAACCTGGTTCAAGCTTTTCAAAGAGCTTGGCATCAGATACAAGGACCATTTTTGCTTCACTGTGAGAAACAATATAATCGTATTCTTCAACGGTAAGTGAAGAGTAGACAGGTACATGAACAATGCCGCACATTGCCATGCCATGGTCAATAAAATTCCATTCCGGCCTGTTGTTTGAAACTGTGATTATTTTATCACCCCGACCGAATCCAAGTTCCAGCAAACCGTATGCTGTGTCGTAGCATGCTTTTACAAATTTTTCGGTGCTCCAGCTTATCCAGTTGCCATCTCTTTTGATTGAAAGAGCAATTTCTTTTTTAAAGTTCGTGCTGTATCGATCAAGTAGATCGAATGTTCTTGTTACTTTCATATTGTTGGGGTTAGTTTAGATAAAGATAGTAAAAAGTGCATAATTGAACATGAAGTGAAATTGCAAGATCAAAATTTCCGCAATTCTTCTTGCAATAATTCCTGTGATCCGGCTTCGAGGCTCCTGACACACCTGAATCCTCCGCCTATATCCACCCAGTGCTGCGGAAGGGCGTTCCTGTAAAAAACCATATTGCAGCCTGGTCCTGAGTGCCATCCACCTCCACGAATTACCTTGAACCGTCCTGTGGATGGACCGCAAGGGTTAGCCTCAGGTGAAGAGCTGTAATAATCAGCCGCATACCAGTCTGAAACCCATTCCCAGACGTTCCCTGCCATATCGTAAAGCCCGTATCCATTCGGAGCAAAGGACATGACCGGTAATGGACCAGGCTCAAAAATTGGATTATTTACCCTGGCCTGTTCAGTATCTAAAGAAGATCCGTTAGGATAATTCTGGCCCTCCAGACCACCTCTTGCCGCATATTCCCATTCAGCCTCAGTTGGCAATCTTTTTCCGGCCCATTCAGCAAATCTCCTGGCGTCTTCATTGCTGATGCCTACAACTGGATAGTCAGGGAAGGAGGGGCCTGACTTGTATTTTTCTATGCTCCAGTATTCCGGTAAATTGTTTTGGGTTGCTTTGCAAAATAGTTGATATTCTGCGTTCGTTACTTCATGGATATCCATGTAAAAGGAATTCACTTCAACGAGGTGTGCAGGACTGTGGTCCCCGTTCAGATCTTTGCCCATCATAAAAGTTCCTCCTTCGATCAGGACCATGTTTTCCGGGGGCAACGACTGGTTATAAGCACCTGGTGCCGACACAATGATAAACAGGAGAACAAAAATATTTCTTTTCATTATTCAAAATATTCAAATGCTTCAATAATATCCAGATAAACACCATCGAAACCAGCATTGATGATCTTGTCAAGATAGCTTTCAGGCTCCCCGAGTATGATGGCCTGCCATTCCGGATCCCAGTACTGAACCTTGTAATTTCCTTTCCACACTGGGTTTTCCTTCTCAAGCCATGCAGGCGGGTCCTTTTCCCATTCGCTTTTCCAGTAATATCTGTAATCCTCAGCCTCCCCAATACTCATGTAACAAATGACAAGTCTCCTTGCACCATTGGCTTTTATCTTGAGTTGAGAGATTTCTGATGAACTTAATTCCATCTCATTGTGAAATAAATCTATGATCAGGAGATCATAATTAGTTAATGCTAACACTGATGTAAAGGCTGTTATTGATCCATAATGGTCAGGATTAATCAGGTACAGGAAATTCATTGCATCAGAAAGTGTTGAAATATCTTCAGCATTTTCATTGTAAACACCTGGATAGCCAGGAATAACATTGAGTTCCCTTTCACTTGCAGCAAAGGATATGTACCCTTTCTCTGCATTAACTGAATAGGAAATGTCGATCTTCTCCTCCGAACTGCAGTAATCAGTAACCAGAACTTCTATTCCGTTTGTCTCAATAATATCAAGATAACGAAGGAGGTAATCTGTATCTTCTTTATCTGTTTCATAATCATCGGCTGAATATCCGTAAAATAGATCTTCCTGTCCGGCTCCATCAATTGCTGCCAGGTAATCATATTGCAAGGGGTCATCTGCCTCTCCGTTCGATGTGACAAGCTCATGGCCATTTTGGGGAATGACGATGAATCCCGGATGCAGATCTTTTGCATAGGTGCTGATGGCTTCCACGAAAATTCTCATCCTCTGCCTGTATACAGGGTCATATTCATTGTTGCAGGAATAGAGGCTAAGTATTGTGAGGATGATGAATGTTTTTTTGAGCATAATTTGTTTCAATTGGTAAATAGGTCAAAGTAAGATCCTGTTTAGTTAGGGGGCATATACATTTAATTCATTTCAAAACTGTCGGTAAGTTCCATATAACTTATTTCTAATTTATTGACATCCTCTTCCGGTGTAAAATTTACCAAATATTTAATTCCCGGAAGCATGTCGAAATAGTTATCCTCGAAGAAACCATCTACATTTTGTGACTGAAGAAATATATTTTTAACGAGTACATCACTTGTTAATTCGATAGTAAAATCCCCGTTCCCCGATTTTTCTATCTTCAGAATGATCTCAGGATCTGGCAGTTCAAGCGCACGTGGAGGATTGTAATACCAGAAAGCATGGTCGATTTCTTTGTCTCCTTCTGAAAGCACTGCTGTTAAAACCACCTTGCTTTTATCAAACCCAAGCTTGCCATGGTTGAAGCTCAGGACTTTGTTGCTGGTATTTCCTTCCACCTTTACAGGGTTGGATTTTTCCCAGAGGATATTTCCTTCGAAGTCCATGATCCGGCACTCAAGTATAGCGTCCAAAGACAAATCCAGGTCAGAAACTGTGCTGATGTTGGTGTTTTCACCTTCGGTTTCAGGAACCAGTATAATATTTTTAAAAGCATTTCTTGCTTTATAATGCAAACCTTTCCACCTTCCATAATAATCCATTCCTGACCAGGATGCCACAGGCCAGCAATCGTCAATCTGCCAGAACAGGCTTCCCATGCAATAGGGCATCTGTACCCTGTGTAATTCTATAGCGCGCTTTATACCTTCAGCCTGCAGTACCTGCCCAACATATATAAAGGATGGAAAATCCTTTGGTTCCCTGTAATCCCTCTTCATATACAGTTCAATGGTTTCATTCCCGATGCTGGATCGCTGGTGAGAACGCATCACTTCTGATTGGATATCCCAGTCTTCTTCAATCGCATATTCTCCAATGGTTCTCATTTCGGGAAAGGACTGGAACCCGTATTCAGACATGAATCTCCCAGTGTTTTCCTTAAAACTGCTGAAAGGTTCCTTACCCCACCATACTCCCCAATAATGAAGGTCGCCCTGTTTCAGGTTTTCTGTAAGTCCCATTCCTGAACTTGAGGAGGAGGACCAGTAAGGTCTGTCTCCATCCAGTGTCGCAACAACTGACGGGAGGATGTCATGAAAAACGTCTGTATAGGCTTTCCAGAGCAGATCAGCAACTTCCTTCCCCTGTTCCTCGATGACCCTGGACCTCCATCCCCAGTTGAACCAGGCACTCAGGTTTTCGTTATTTCCGCACCAAAGCGCAAGGGATGGATGGTTCCTCAATCTTTTTACATTATCAATGGCTTCCTGTTTAACATTTTCAAGAAAAAGGGAATCCCCGGGATACATTGAACACGCAAACATGAAATCCTGCCAAACAAGAATTCCTTTTTCATCACAGAGATCATAGAAAATATCTTTTTCATAAATTCCGCCTCCCCAGACCCTCAGCATGTTCATGTTGGCATCGACTGCCGATTGTATCACATGTGCATAGCGGTCTGCCGTTACCCTGTCAAGAAAGCTGTCCTGGGGAATATAGTTGGCGCCTTTCATGAAAAGCGGCCTGCCGTTTACTCTGAAATGAAAGGTATTTCCGAATTTATCAGCTTCGGTGACAAGCTCAATGGTTCTGAGTCCGGTGCGTACGGCCCGGGTGTGGATCGGCTGGCCGTTTTCATGAAGTTCTACCCTGATATTGTATAAAGGCTGATCACCCATGCCGTTGGGCCACCATAATTCCGGGTTTTCTATTTCAAAGGGAATTTCTGCGAATATGGAGATGTTTTCGGCGTTTAGCTTGCGGTTGGCAAGCACTTTGTTATTTACACTTATGACCAGTTCTCCATTGATAAGATGACCAGTTTCAAGCTCAACTTTGGCGCTCATCAGCGCTTTATCCTCATTGAGTTCAAGCTGGACGATCTGCACATTCCTGATACGGCCATTGTTCCAGGCCTGGATATAGACCGGCTTCCAGATCCCGCCCATGCCCGGCGACGACGAGGTGGTCGAGGAGACGGT
>CAYSAH010000126.1:0-9401 GCA_964428945.1 uncultured Bacteroidaceae bacterium
AGTTGCCAACAGACGGTCATAATGAAGGTCTGTTCATCAGATGTGTCCAAACCCAAAATCCAATAATCTTCCAGATCCTTAACTTCTTTGCGACCTGTTTGCAAATCCCCTTAAAACAGATGAAATCAAGGGATTGTAAAATGATTAAGGGATTTCATCATCCTGATCTGTTATTCTCCTGGTCCGGAAAACTGCCTGTTACAGGTCAAAGCCGCCCTGCTCTTTCTTTCCCTTACAGGGTCAGTGAGAATGGTATATTGTATATCTTTTGCACCTGCTTTTTTTACAATTGGAGATACTCCAGTGATATCTTCCAGTGCAGCGGCAAGTATTGGATCGGTAATATCTCCGAATGGCTTGGCAAGCAATATATTATCCTCAACAAGGATGTCGGGAATAAGTCCCCTGTAAAAATCTGTATAACCTTCGGCATTGGTATACTTGAAAACCAAGGGTTGCATGGCCCAGTTATGCCTGGCTGGTTTTTCTGTATCGGGTATCGTTATCGAACCATGAAATTTACCGTAGGTGGATTCACCCACCTGGATAACTTCCATATAGGGTTCAAGCCCGATAATAAGCAATTCAGAAGCCGATGCTGAATGAAAACTCGTCAGAAAATAGACCTTTGCAAGATTCAGATTCTGGGAAGGCAGATCTTCAAAGGGAACAACAAGGTTCTCAGATAAACTGCCCTCACTGTTAATAAAGTAATCCTGGTAAGCATCATTCCAACGAAAATTAACGAGAACATTCTTTCCGTCAGGAACATTTTCAGGAGCCAGGAGTGAAGCCAGGTGGTTTGCGACTGTCACTCTTCCTCCGGGATTATACCTTAGATCTATGATAATATTTGAAAGACCGATGCTATTGAAATCGGCAAAAATATTATCCAGGGAATCAATCCATATATTTTGCTCCCCATCACTGAATCCGGTATATACAATGTAGCCGATTTGTTCCTCCCGGAACTGAATAATATCGTGATATTGTACCGGGTTCGATTCAACTACCTCAGCTGTAAGTGAAACCTTTTTCCCATTGGGGATAAGGCCGCCCCTGTAGTCAGCAAATTCAAGTGTCTGGTTTTCAGTGTAAAACAGCTCGGTATAATTGTTAATGTCAAGCGTTGTGTTATTAATGTCTGTAATTATTTCGCCCCTGATTATACCTGCGCGGTCCGCGGGAGATCCTTTGATGACGTATTCAACAACGGCAATGACATCGTCACTGTCAGTGATTCTTATAAAATAGGGTGAAATTCCGGAGGAAAGTTCAATATTATTGAAGCTGTTGAGCAATTCCTGGTAATCATCTACAATCCAGGAAAAGCGATCCTCTTCGCTGAGAATACTGTAAAAAAAGGCCTCTGGATCATTCTCATTTGTAGGGTATAAATTTCTGTCGATATCATCTGCCCAGAGATAGACATCGGTCATAACATCCCAGATCCATTCATTGAGTATATCTGTTTCACTTTGGTCCGGATCTTTGCAGGAGTTGATCAGGCAAAGTGTGATTATTAAAAGGGGTACAAATAATTTCTTCATTTCGTATCGTATACAAAGTTTAAAGGTCCATAATAATTGTAACTCAAATTTAATGGAAATAGTTTTATTTCATCCGGATTTTTAACACAGCAGCAGATTAAGAGGGCAAAAAGATTTTATGCCTGAATCGGCCCGGTCATCTCTTCGATGGATCTCATCTTTGACTGCCGTTCAAGGGAAAATGTTTTATAGGAGATATCCAGGAACCTATAGATCTCGTAGGATTTCTTATAGAGTTTCTTCTTTTGATAGCCTGGTGTTATTTCAGCCATCGCAAAAATTAAATCACCAAGTACTTCAATATTCTTCTCATCGAAACCATTCTCTGATTTCAGAAAATTTCCAAATTCCGAGCTGTCTGTTTCAAAAAGTCTGTCAAGGTCAAAGTTCGTCGCCGAGAAAAGTTCGCTGTTAAAAGAAGTGTAATCCTCCTCATTCATCTCGATCCCTTCTTTTTTTCTCTGAACCATCTTGCCCAGCATTCCCATGAGAAGAATGGAGATTTTTTCGATTTCTCTTAGAAGGTAATCACTCTGCTGCATTACATAAGAATTATTATTTAGTAAATATATACTTTTCATAGGGAATTAGGCCAGCCTGTAAGTTTTTTGATCTTACCTTCGTGTTTATGAAAATATTAAGTCAGGGAAGACAGTACAGCATGCTCATCGACCCATTACTTGCAGGTATTCATGACCAGGCTTCACGCTTGATAATGGATGGAGCGAAAGTCATTGATATTGCATGCGGTAATGGGACGCTCGCTTTTAAATATGCGCCACGTGCCTCATTCGTTACGGGTATTGATCTTTCATCTGAGATGATAAATTTTGCCAGGAAGAGGGCAGAGGTCAAAAAAATTCAAAATATAGAATTTTTCCAATTAAATGCAGAAGATCTCCGGACATTCGCAGCTCAGGAATTTGATATCGCAAGCATTTCAATGGCAGTTCACCAATTTAGTCCAGCTGTGGCTGAAAAGGTATTACAGGAAATGAAGCGCATTGCAAGGTATATACTTATAATTGACTATCAACATCCTTTGCCAGGTGGACTTTCCGGAAGACTAACCCGTATAATTGAGTGGATGGCAGGGAAGGAGCACAACAGGAATTTCGGCCTGTTTATGAATTATGGAGGAGTTCCAGGTATTTGCAGCAGATGCAGCCTGGAGCCACATACAGCTTCAATCACTAAAAGTGTGTTCAGAATAGAATTATTAAAAAACAGAAGTAAATAATTATTTTATGCTCTCTTTATTTTTTATCAGGACAAACAAGGCCTTCAGTTTAAACAGAAACTCAGCATGCCGTGCGATAAGATTTTATCGGGAAAGGCATGCTGAGTATCCTTAAAAGTCATCACTCAGGAATCATAAACATAAGTGTTTCAGGCTTTATTCTTCCGCTTTTGTACCATTCTCAAGCCTTCTTAGCCTGATCAGCCTCGTGCTGATCATCTTACTTATGTTTACACTGATTTTGTACATTACCGGGACGATCACAAGGGTTAGAAAGGTAGCAAATGTAAGACCGAAAATAATCGTCCATGAAATCGGCCCCCAAAAGATTACCATATCTCCGCCAAAATAGATATTCGGTTTAAAATCCCTTAATAATCCGGCAAAATCGATGTTTAACCCGACTGCCAGCGGAACCAGTCCGAGCACTGTTGTTATGGCTGTAAGCAGAACAGGCCTGAGTCTTGTCCTTCCTCCTTCGATAATCGTTTCTGTTGCATATTTTACAGGCAGGAATTCACCTTCTTTCAAACCAAGCTCTATTCTCTTTTGTTTCTTCAGGAGCTCGATATAATCTATAAGGACTATTGCATTGTTCACAACGATCCCTGCAAGAGAAACAATCCCTATCCCGGTCATTACAACCACAAAATCCATTTTGAACGTGGCAATTCCTCCAAAAACACCAATGGTACTGAATAGCACACTTATCATTATTATGGCAGGTTTAACTATTGAATTGAATTGTGTCACAAGAATCATCAGGATAAGCGCAACAGCAATAAGCAGGGCGTTCATCAGAAATGCCATGGATTCCCGTTGAGCCTCCTGTTCTCCTCCGAACTGATATTTATATCCCTCCGGAAAGTTATAATCGTTAAGGAATTCTGCGAGCTGGGCATTGATACGTGTTGCATTGTAGCCTTCTATGACGTTTGAGGAAAGTGTGATTACCCTTTTCAGGTCTTTTCTTTTAACTGATCCGTAAGTACTGCTGTACTCCACATCTGCAACGGCTGATAAGGGAATTTGTATAGTATTTCCATTATCAACATAGGAGATCCCAATGTTCAGAAGCGAAGAGGAATTGTACCGGTATTCCTCTTTAAGCCTCATATTGATAGGGTATTCATCTTCACCAACCTTAAAATCCGATACTTCACGGCCAAACAGAGCGGTCCTCAGGGTATTTGCAACCTGTAGCGTCGACAAACCATATCTTCTTAGCTTATCCCTGTCTAATCTTATAAGCAATTCGGGCTTTCCAACCTCGAGGTCCATACTGATACCCTCGATACCCATGATTCCTGAATTATCTATAAGCTGAAGGATGGAATCGCTGATCTGTATCAGCTCCTCGAATTCATTCCCTGAAATTTCTATACTAATCGGATCCCCGGCTGGAGGACCATTCCTGTCTTTTTCAACAGAAAGCGTCACACCTGGATATCGATAAAGCAAATTATCTGATAATTCCCTCAGGATCCCTGAAGTACTGATACCTTCCCTGTACTCATATTCAACAAAGGAGACTGTGGTCAGGGCCTCGTTTGGTTTATTCCCGGCCTCGAACTCGTCATTTCCCACACCAACAGTTGTAAGAACTGATTTTACGATCCTGCGATAAGGTTCAATTACCTCTTCAACATCAGATTCCAGTTCTTTCATAAACTCGTTGGTTGCTGTTACATCAGTCCCGATAGGTAATTCAGCAACTATGTTGATATAGGAGGGGTCATTCTCAGGGAAGAAGGTAACATTTACGTCTCTTGCTGAAAAGAATACAATTGCAAAGATCAGCAGGAAAAAGGTGCCAATAAAAAAGAGCACCGGGTTCCAACGGCGTAGTGCGAATGTCAGGATTTTGGAATAGATGGAATCAAGCCATACGAGGAAAACATCCTGGAACCATGCTTCTGCTTTGTGAAACAGCAAGGCATTCAGCAAGCCGATAACACCAAAGATCATTGCAAGCGTCCCTCCTGAATTCCAGCCGATAATGTAGAACAATCCTCCAATGGCGATTATGGCCAGCGCTATCAGGGCACCCTTCTTCCTGTTTGGCATGTTATTTTTCCGGTCGGGCCCCAGCCTTATAAAGGTGGCTGAAAATACCGGGACAATTACAAGGGCAACAAAGAGGGAAGAGGTAAGTACGATGATTAGGGTAATAGGAAGATTCTTCATGAATTCCCCTGTAACACCCCCCCAGAATGCCAGCGGAAGAAATGCAGCCAGTGTTGTTGCCGTGGAAGAAATTATTGGATATGCTATTTCACCAACTGCCCTTTTGGCGGCTTCAAAGGGTCCGAATCCCTTATCGATGAAACGATATATATTTTCCACTACAACAATTGCATTGTCAACCAATAATCCAAGTGCAAGGATCAATGAAAAGAGCACAATAAGGTTGATCTTGAATCCTAATGCATTGAGTACGATGAATGAGAGGAACATTGACATTGGAATTGCAAGTCCGACAAAAAGTGCATTTCTTGTTCCAAGGAAGTAGAACAACACCAGAATCACCAGGATGACTCCCATTATAATACTGTTCTCAAGGTTACTGAGCTGCATGCGGATCATTTGCGACTGATCATTGGTAAGAGTAACTGCAACTTCTGCAGGAAGTTCTCCTGTCGCCTTGGTTTCATCGAGAATCTCAAAGATCTTATCCGTGGCGTCAAGCAGGTTTTCACCGCTTTTCTTGATCACCTGCACACTTACAACGGATTGATTATCAAGCCTTGTGAAAGTCTTAGCCTCTTCGTATCCATCCGACACGTCAGCCACATCACGCAGGTAGACCACTACGTCAGCTTCCCTTTTGATGATAATGTTTTTCAGTTCATCAATATTCCTGAATTCCCCGACTGTACGCACCGAACGCCTTGTATTGCCAAGTCGGATTTCTCCACCTGAAATCGAAACATTCTCCTGTGCAATAGCAAATTCAATGTCATCGAAAGTGAGTTCGTAGGATTCTAACTTCATGAGGTCAACATCTACTTTGATCTCCCTTTCATCGACTCCCCGTATTTCAACCTTTGAAATTTCACTGATTGATTCTATCCGTTCTTCAAGAAGTTCAGCAAAGCCTTTCAATTCTTCAATGCTGTAATCGCCCGACAGGTTAATATTTATAATTGGAAATTCAGAAAAATCAATATCCTGTACCAGGGGATCAAAAGGAAGATCATTAGGAAGTTCGCTTTTTGCTTTATCCACGGCGTCCTTAACATCCTGAAGCGCTGTTTTAATATTTACGTCGGTATTGAATTCAACAAATATCAAAGATGCATCCTGCGCCGAAGTAGATGATATATCCTTTACACCTGTAACTGATTCAATTTCCTTCTCAATTGGCCTTGTTATAAGGTTTTCTATATCAAGCGGGGGGTTTCCCGGGTAAGCAGTCTGGACCAGGACAGTTGGAAGAACTATCTCAGGAAAAAGCTCCTTTGGAAGGTTCCTGTAGGAAAACAGTCCGAAGAAAATAATAATTGCAGTAAGCAGGAAAACTGTGTTCCTGTTCTTTAATGCAGCGGTAGTGAGTTTAAACTCCCGGAATTTTATCTTGTCCATTATCCTTGTCTTATTTATTCAAAACATTCACTTTTTCCCCGTCAGCAACAAGGTTATATCCTTTTACAATCACTTTATCACCGGCTTGAAGTCCACCCTGGATCTTGGTGATTTCCTGCACCGTCTTACCCGTCTTTACATAAACTTTCTCAGCAGTATAATGTGTTCCATCCTCCTTCACGCGGAAAAGAAATGTCCCTTTGAAATCTTGCTTCAATATGATTGAAGGCACCAGCAATGCACCAGGATCAGAATAATCCTGGATCAAAACAGATGAAAGCATATTAGGCTTCAGCATTTCATTTCTGTTTTTCATCAGGATTTCCAGTGCAAAGGTCCTGGTAACCGGGTCTATTACGGTTCCTATACGATGTATTGGTTCCTTAGCAGCGACCCCGGGAAGAGAAGCGAATTTAAGTTCGACCATCTCACCAACTTTTACATTTTGAAGAAACGACTCGGAAACCTGCGCCGTTATTCGCATCCTATCGAGGTTCACCAGCCGGAGAAGGCGAATTCCGGGAGACGCCAGTTCACCCGTCTTCACCATTATATCATCTACTATACCGTCAAAAGGAGCACGTACATAGGCCATTTCCAGTTGTGATTCCAGGGTGGCTAAACGGGCTTCAAGAGATTCCTTTCCATTCCTGGCCTCGAGGTACTGCATTTCGCTTCCGACCTGTTTCTCCCACAATTGCGCCTGCTTTTTAAATAACACATCAGCAAGTTCAAGACTGGTTTTCACCTCGGATATTGTGTTCTGGGTTACTTCAGTCTTCAATAATATCAGCAGATCACCCTTTTTAACACGCTGTCCACGTTCTACATATACATTTTTTATCTGTCCGCTGATTTCCGGACTAATATATGCATCCTCTATTGCTTCAACAGCGCCTTTGGCTTCAAAATATCCTGAAAATTGTTCAGGCATTACCTGCTTGATCTCAACTGCCGTGGCTCTTTGTTCGTCTGCATCCGTTCCTGATGCTGAAGCAGTCTCTTTTTCAAGAATTTCAATCATTTCCGTGTATTCCTTTACCAGTGCCTGGTATTCCCTGATCTTTTCGCTATTATCCTCTGATTCTTTCGGAGCGCAGGAAATCATTAACAATGCAATACTTGCGAGTACTATATTTTTCATCTTTTTAACTTAAATGTTGTTTAATAATATATCAAGTGCGGTTTTTGCGTTTAACAGATCCACCATGGCGGAAGTATAGCTGCTCAGTGTCTGTAAATACTGATCGTTTACCTGCGTCAATTCAAGACTGGATACCAGTCCTTCGCCATATTTGATTTCAGTGGATCTGACCACTTTCTGGGACAGTTCGAGGTTTTTCTTCTCCCTGTTATATTTTTCATATGCTGAGGCAAAATCATATTGTGCCTGCAGAAATTCGATCTTTATGCCCTGTGCGGCGAACTCTTTTGTATTTTTTGCCTTTTCCCAGGCTATTCTTTTCTGCGAAACCCCGGCCATTCTCATTCCGCTGCTGAATATCGGAAGATTAAAGGACAGGCCTACAGCGGAGGCTTTGTACCAATTCTCGTTGCCTGAAAGGAAATTGAATTGATCCCTCTGCGCAGTATAATCAAGAGAGAAAAAAGCTGAAAGGGTAGGAAGATAGTCCGTTTGCTTCAGCTTCATATCCATCATAGCCAGCTTTTCCTGGTCATTAAGCAACTGGTAGTTAATATTTGAATTGATATCCATTTCACCAGAAAGCATAAGTTGTATCTCCATATTATCCACCATTTCACTCAGATTCTCAGTCAGGACAATTTCCTGGTCCATATCCAGTCCCATCTGGTATTTCAGAAGGTTTCGGGTGACCATCACCTGGCGTTCCATGGAAAGCACTGCGTTCTCAAGGTCCGACAAGGTTATACCCAGCTGATCGGCACTTATTTCCTCTATAAAACCGGCTTCAAATAGTTCACGCGTCTCAAGGTAGGTTTCGCGTATATTCCTTAGATTTCCCCTAAGCGCTTCCAGGGTGTTCTCGGCCAGAAGAACCAGGTAATATCCTTGTGTAACGGCCTCTTTAACCTGCTGTTCAGTAAGTTCAAGATTCTTTCTGGTAAATTCTTTAAACAGTTTTGAAGTCTGTAGTCCCACAATATACTGACCGCTGAATATCAATTGACTTGCACCGACACCCGCTGTTGCAAAATGCCTGGTGCCAAACTGGATCTCGATTTTCTGGCTTGGATCACCAAAAAAGTCCGGGATCAGGGTTGTGGCAAGTGCAATATTGTTGTTATAATTCAGGCTTGCATTTACCTGCGGTAGTCCTGCGGCAGCTGCTTCCCACACTCTTTTATCCGCTGAATTCACATCCAGCCTGGCATTTTCGGCATTTAAATTATTTGCCAGGGCATAGCTTAGCGCTTCCTCCAGGGAAAATGTAAGTGTATCTGTCAACTGGGCCTCCATATGGAGACTGGTTCCCAAGAAAATTGTAAACAATAAAATAGCTCTTATCCTCATTTCCTTTCTTAATTTGTTAAAATTTCATTCATCCGCTTATAAAAATATTCCCGGCCCTTATCGTTGCAGATCCCGTGAATATGGTATTTAAAAACTTCATCGATAAACCCGGTCCCATTGAGATCCTTATCCGAAATAATCTCTGAAGAATGCATCATTTCAGTTCTTGCCATATGCAGCTTTGATATAACATTTACGTCCAGATCGTCCCTGTAAAGGCCCTCTTCAATCCCTTTTTCAAGGTTTCTCTTTATCATCTGAAACATCCTGTTACGCTTGTATTCCATCCACTTGTTGAAGATGTCCTTATGATATTTCTTCAGGTCAAAGTAAAATGTCGGACTGTGGATACCCTGGCTGGCATGGATCTGCCTGTTCACGTGAATAAGCTCATCGATGGCATTAAGTCCTGATAGTGACATCCTTTCATACATACCTCTTTGTAACTCCATTTCATGTTCGATGACCTTTGCAACAAGATCATTCTTATCGGATACATGCTGATAGACCGTTTTTTTGGAAATGCCTAATT
>CAYSAH010000127.1:0-9322 GCA_964428945.1 uncultured Bacteroidaceae bacterium
GCGCGAACTGATGATGCTATAAAATTTATTGGCATCGTTCATAGGTTCTGAAAGATCGTTGATCTTGGGATCAGTATAATCCTCTACAGCGATTATAAGTGCATAATACCTTGCACTGGAAAGATCATAATTGATAAAAACCTTGTCCTCAACTTTCTTTCCGTTGATCCCGATGCCCTCGAGCCTTATGATATTGTTCCCAAGCAACAGGTCAATAGTCTCATCAATGCTTACCCGGTTACCAGAATTGCTGTTAACGATCAGGTTCTTATAAAATTTGTCATTTACAAAAATATTCACCACGCTAAGGTTTTCTTCCGAAGAAACGGTTGCCTTGATCGCATAACTATTTTTCGATGTATTCACAGCATGAAGGCTTGGGGAAAGCCATTTTACCTCGCTCTTAACATTGGCTGAATTAACTGCCTGAGTTGTGTTGTTTACTGCTGGTTGTTGCCGCACCGGAGTAAAGGTGGTTGAAGAAACATTCCGCTGTTCCGCCGGCTTTTCGACCTGCTTCTTTGTCATTTTCAGTTCAATGACTCCACTGCTCTTCTCTGTGGATTGAGCAGAAAGCATGCTTCCTGCCATAATAAATGCAATTCCTGCAAAAATTAATTTTTTGCTCTTCATAACATCCAATTTAAAATACCAAACCGATACCAAACGAACCATCTGTGTACCATTGATTAGACGTTGCACCAAGATTAATATTTACCCTGTTTTTTATAACTCCGATAAACCCGAGTTCTATCTCAGCAGAATCGAAAAAATCGCCCACACCAAGTCCCGCATATCCATGGAGCCTGAATTTTTCACCATTGAATATCCGCTTTGTAACTCCGCCTGTCATTGCTGCATAATAGGCTTCATAATAGTAGTCATAACCGCCATACCTGAAGGCCCCATACCATCCCCAGTTATTAATTTTTCCGCCCCTGATGCCCAAGGGATGCACCGTAGTCCCGTCAATTCCTATGAAACGCTTTCTATAGCCAGCCGGTGTATTATCAGAAGCCCTTGCCGGAGTTGAAACTGCTTTTGAAGGCCTGGAAACTGCCTGGGAAGCTCTATCATCACTTGTAAGCTCAACCTTCACAAAAAATTCTACACTCCCGATCTCCTCCAGGTCCTCGAACACATCCCAGACGATTGTATTGAAGCTTTTTCCTCCCCTGATATTTGAACCTACATCGCCAATCACAGATTTCGGCTCAAAAACAGGACCCCCGTCAATCGAACAGGTTAAAGTGACAAAATAGAGTTGTTCCGATGTTGACCCGCCTATCCTGTAATGAATATTCAAATTCTCCCCATCCTGCTCAACACGAATGTTTTCTACAGTTTGTGCGGAAGAATACATCGTGAAAGCAAGGAAGGATAGCAGAAGTAAAGTTCTTTTCATGGTTTTAAAGCTTAGTTATTCAATATAAAACAACAGTTATACCGATCTTTGGTTGAATTAAAATTCTATAACTCTTCAATATGATGAATAATATAAAAATTATAATTGCCTGACAAGTTACAAAATAGTTACTTTGTACTTCAAATTTCCCCGAAAAAATAATATATGTCAGGAGCAAAGTTATTCGAAGAGTTCCCTCCTATTTCCTCAGAAGGATGGCGCAAAAAAATAGAAGCAGATCTCAAAGGACTTGATTTCAATAAAAAACTGGTGTGGAAAAGTGAGGAAGGATTTGATGTCCAACCCTATTACAGGCAGGAAGATCTTTCCGGTTTACCAGGAGTAAAGGAAGGTCCCGGTATTTCGCCATTTGCCAGGAACTCCGGCAGGGCAGGAAATGACTGGCTGATCAGGCAGGATTTTGTAATTAAGGGGAATCTGGCGGAGAAAAACCGGGAGATAATTGCCGCTATAAGCAGGGGAGCCCAATCTTTAGGATTTAACCTTGAAAATATTAAAGAATACAATGATTCTTTTGTCAGGGACCTCTTGAAGGGGATCGACCTTAAGCGGGTCAGAATTAATTTTTTGCATGCAGCCGATCCAAAAAAACTATTCCGCCAGTTCATGAATGAGGCAGGAAGAAGCCAGGCAGGAGAAGTCTGTGTGCCCGGTAATCTGGGCCTGGATCCCCTCGGAAAGCTGTCTTCAAAAGGAAAAATAGATGACCAGGCATTTGATGATGTTGCAGAAATATTAATGGAATGTAATAAGACTCTTCCAAATTTCAGGATCCTTACCATTGATGCAGGGCTATTCCAGGATGGAGGGTCAACATTGTCGCAAGAGTTGGGATTCTCTCTTGCTATGCTGAACACATATTTGGATGAGCTCACAAAGAAAGGACTTTCACCTTCAATCTTAGCCAAAAATATTGGTTTCAGTTTTGTAAGCGGACCCAACTACTTTATGGAAATAGCAAAGTTAAGGGCTGCGCGATGGTTGTTTTCAGTTGTTTGTAAGGCATGGGGAATTAATGAAACTGAAGTTCCCATGCATATTCATACACGCTCGGCCAGCTGGAACCTCACCCTCTATGATCCAAATGTAAATCTGCTCCGAACCACAACTGAAGCAATGTCCGGGAGCCTTGGAGGCAGTGATGAAATTTCTGTTCATCCTTATGATCTTGTTTTCAGGGAGGGGAATGATTTCTCCTCAAGGATCGCCAGGAATATACAGGTTATCTTAAAAGAGGAATCGCATTTCGATAAAGTTGCAGATCCAGCTTCAGGTTCCTATTATATAGAAAATCTGACAGCAGGTATTGCAGAGCAGGCTTGGTCACATTTCATGGAAGTCGAAGAACGGGGTGGATATACAGAGGCATTCAAGTCTGGCTGGATACAGGAAGCAGTTGCTGCCTCAGCTGAAAAGAAGCGTTCCGGGGCGGCGTCGAGGCGTCAAACTATCCTTGGGGTCAATCAATACCCGAATTTCAATGAATTTATAATGAAGCAGGAGCTTAAATTACCGGCTTTAAGTAGATTAGAGAATACTGACTTTACACCAATTACTCCCTTCAGGATAGCTGGAGAACTTGAAAATATCCGTCTTCAAACCGAAAAAAGCAAAAGGCGTCCAAAGGTATTTCTGTTGAAATATGGAGATCCTGTATGGAGGACAGCCCGGGCTATCTTTTCCGGTAACTTTTTTGCATGTGCAGGCTATGAGATCATCGAAGATCATGCTTATGAATCCATCGAAGATGGAATTAAAGCTGCTCAAAAAGTCAAAGCAGACATCGTTGTTCTGTGTAGTTCAGACAGTGAATATAATGTATTGGGGGCGGCAGTGTCTGATTCATTAAAATCTGATTCTGAAATAGTGATTGCAGGATATCCTTCAGACGCCATTGAAGAACTAAAATCCAGGGGTATCATCCATTTTATACATATGAAGAGTAATTTACTGGAGGAACTGGAGAAGTTCCAGGAAATTATTTTAAAAAAAGCTGAATAAGCCAAACCGCAAATCGAAAAAAATGAAACCAGATTTCACCAATATAAAAATTAATGAATTCCGGATTCCGGCAGCAAGGGCCGAGGAACCAGGTTCGTCCTGGAAAACTCCTGAGCAGATAGATATAAAATCAATCTACACGGCAGCTGACCTTGAGGGCATGGAGCATCTGCATTATGCAGCCGGCCTTCCACCCTATCTTCATGGTCCATACTCCGCCATGTTTGCAATGCGCCCCTGGACCATCAGGCAATACGCAGGTTTTTCAACAGCCGAAGAATCAAATGCTTTTTACCGCCGAAACCTCCAGGCAGGTCAGAAGGGCCTTTCCATTGCCTTCGACCTGGCAACCCACCGCGGATACGATTCAGACCATGAGCGTGTTGTTGGTGACGTTGGTAAGGCAGGAGTTGCTGTCGACTCGATTCTTGACATGGAGATCCTCTTTGACCAGATTCCGCTTAAGGAGATGTCGGTTTCCATGACCATGAACGGTGCTGTGCTTCCCATTATGGCATTTTACATAGTAGCGGGTCTGGAACAGGGAGCAAAACTGGAAGAGCTTTCCGGTACGATCCAGAATGACATCCTGAAGGAATTCATGGTGAGAAACACCTATATTTATCCTCCTAAAATGTCGATGAGGATCATCGCTGATATCTTTGAGTATACCTCTCAGAAGATGCCTCGCTTTAACAGCATCAGTGTATCCGGCTACCATATGCAGGAGGCAGGTGCAACTGCCGATATTGAAATGGCATATACCCTTGCCGATGGACTGGAATATTTGCGTGCCGGAATTAATGCCGGAATAGACATCGATAAATTCGCGCCGAGGATTTCTTTTTTCTGGGCGATCGGGATGAATCATTTCATGGAGATCGCCAAGATGCGTGCGGCACGAATGCTTTGGGCAAAAATTGTCAAACAGTTCAATCCGAAAGATCCGAAATCCATGGCACTCAGAACCCATTCCCAGACCTCGGGATGGAGCCTTACGGAGCAGGATCCTTTCAACAATGTGGCAAGGACCTGCATTGAAGCCACAGCCGCTGCTCTGGGTCATACACAATCCCTGCACACAAATGCACTGGACGAGGCCATTGCCCTTCCAACTGATTTTTCGGCAAGGATTGCCAGGAACACACAGATCTATCTCCAGGAAGAGACAAATATCTGCAAGGCTGTGGATCCATGGGCAGGTTCATATTATGTGGAAACCTTAACGCATGAGCTGGCACACAGGGCCTGGGAGCTTATTGAAGAGATAGAAAAGCTTGGAGGGATGGCAAAAGCCATTGAAACAGGGATTCCAAAAATGCGTATCGAGGAGGCGGCTGCCCGCAAACAGGCAAGGATCGACAGCGGAAGGGACACCATTGTTGGTGTAAATAAATACAGGCTCGAAAAAGAAGATCCGATCGATATACTTACCGTGGACAATACAGCTGTAAGGAAATCGCAGATCGAGCGCCTTAAAAAGCTCAGGGCCAACAGGAACAATAAGGATGTAAAAGCCGCTTTGGAAGCCATAACTTTATCAGCCCTTACGGGTAAAGGAAATTTACTTGAATTGTCCGTGGAAGCTGCCAGGAAAAGAGCATCGCTGGGTGAAATATCTTCTGCAATTGAAGAGATCAGCGGCAGATATAAGGCTGTTATCCGTTCCATTTCAGGGGTTTACTCAGCAGAATCCGGTCAGGATAAAACTTTCGAAGAGGCGCGCAAACTGGCAAAAGAATTTGCAAAAAAACAAGGTCGTCAGCCCCGGATCATGATCGCCAAGATGGGTCAGGACGGACACGACAGGGGAGCAAAAGTGGTTTCAACCGGATACGCCGATATTGGCTTTGACGTGGATATCGGCCCGCTGTTCCAAACACCGGCTGAAGCGGCAAAACAGGCTGTGGAGAATGATGTTCATGTGCTGGGTGTATCCTCTCTTGCTGCAGGTCATAAAATCCTCATCCCCTCTGTTATCAGTGAACTTAAAAAATTGGGGAGGGAAGACATCATGGTCATTGCAGGGGGTGTGATCCCGGCCCAGGATTACGAATTTCTTTATAAAGCAGGAGTTGTGGCAATTTTTGGTCCGGGAACATCCGTTTCACTTGCCGGAAAGAAGATGCTGGAAGTTCTGCTTGAAAGCTATGCATAGAAAGGAAGGTAAACAGGAATCCACTGAGTTGAATTGAATGCAGTTCATCTAGTGTTCCTGTATTTAAAGAACTTCGTGGTAATAGAGGATTTCTGTTCCGGGCTTCAAGCCACATAGCAGCGCTTGCTTCTCTTTTTCAAGGAGCTCCCTGTTGTCATCATAATAACTCCATGATCCTTTTTCCCTGAGCAATTTCATAGGAATAAGGTCTGCAGCAAACAGGAGTTCATGGTCACCCATATTAATTAATGGAACAAGCATATGGGGTGTATGTCCCTGTGATCGAAGGAAATTAATTCCAGGAAGAACAATGTCTTCTATAAATGAAAGTTCTCCGGCAAACTTCAATAACCTGTGAAAAAAGGAGCCAGCTTTTTCAGGAGGAAGGTTTTGCAAATAATCCAGTTGCTGGCGGCTCACCAGATAACGGGCATTTGGAAAAGCTTTTTCGATGCCCCCGGGAACTCTCTGAAAAGCACCGCTGCCATGATCGAAATGAAGATGTGTAAAGATCACATCCGTCACTTCTCCCATCGTGTAGCCAGCATCTTCAATAAGCTTGATCAATGATTTGTCCATAACCAAATCATAGGTCTCAGCCAATGACTTAGGAAGGAAAGTTGCACAGCCCGGATCGAATATGATCACTCTTCCTCCAGATTCAATAATCAACCCGTTCATGCCAATGCGCATCTGACCATTTCTATCGACATTATATTGAGAACGAATGAGCTCCTCCGGCACACCCATGATCATCTCAAAAGCATTTACGCGTAAAGTTCCCAGCTTAAGGATGCTATATTTCATGAATTTTTATTTATAGCAAGATAAGGATTTTAAAAATCTGATATTATTATTCAAATGCAAGACAAAAATGGAGAATCCCTCTCATATTTAATTCAAGTGCTTCGATGGAAACCCATTTTCAGATGGCGATTATTTACAACCTGGCCCATTCAATATAGTTGAACGAATTCACCCCCTTTTTACTTTTTACTTTTTACTTTTTACTTCCCTCCGGTTCCTGAGTGTTATGCTGAGCCTGTCGAAGCACGGAGTCGAAGGATACTTTTTCTCCCGCTTTCGTTTCACTCAGCGGGATTAGTTCGACCAGCGGCTTTTATTTCGGCTGCGCCTTATAAAAGCCGGGTCTTACTAACTTTTTCCTTTTTCCTTCCTATCTTCGTTCCATGCGAATTCACCTTATAGCCATTGGAGGGGCTGTTATGCACAACATGGCCATGGCCCTGCACAACAAAGGATTCCGGATCACCGGCTCCGACGACGAGATTTTTGAACCATCCAGGACAAGGCTGGAAAGTTATGGCCTGCTTCCGGAAAAACAGGGCTGGGACCCTGAACGGATCACAAAGGACCTCGACGGTGTGATCCTGGGAATGCATGCCCTGAAAGACAACCCGGAATTGCTCAGGGCCCGGGAACTGGGAATTAAAATATGGTCCTTTCCTGAATATATTTACGAACAGAGCAAGGATAAAAAACGTGTTGTGATCGGGGGAAGCCACGGGAAAACTACGGTAACTTCCATGATCATGCATGTTCTCTGGTTCAACCATGTTAATTTTGATTATATGGTGGGTTCACAGGTTGAAGGATTTGAAACAATGGTCAGACTCACAGAAGATGCACCGGTGATTATCCTGGAAGGAGATGAGTATCTTTCTTCCCCCATAGATCCCAGGCCGAAATTTCACCTGTATCATCCTCACATCGCTGTTATTACAGGTATTGCATGGGATCATATGAACGTCTTCCCCACCTTTGAAAATTACCTGGAGCAGTTTAATGAATTTGTTAAAAAAACAGACTCTGCAGGTAAATTATTCTGGTACAAAGAGGATCCCTATCTCAGGGATATCCAAAAAAATTGTAATTCAGCAACGGTCTCCTATACGACGCATCCATACAGGACCGGGAATGGAAAAACCTTGCTGGACCACGATGGAATTGTAACAGATGTGCCCGTTTTTGGGAATCACAACATGCAGAACATCTCAGCTGCACTTATGGTTTGCCGCGAACTTGGACTAAGGGATGAACAGTTTTATGAAGCGATTTCCTCATTTAAAGGAGCTGCGAAGCGACAACAAGTGCTTGCAGAGTCTGAATCCCGTAAAGTATATCTGGATTTCGCACATGCTCCTTCAAAAGTCAAAGCTACTGTCGACAGTTTCAGGGAAAACTTCCCTGTGAGTAAGATCATCGCCTGCCTGGAACTGCACACTTTCAGCAGTTTGAACCAGGCATTCCTTCCACAGTATTTTGCCTCTTTGGAAAATGCCGATACAGCAATAGTATTCTTCAATCCTGAAGTGGTAAAACACAAGAAGCTTCCACCGATTGAAAAGTCGTTTATTAAAAAGTGCTTTGGGCGAAAGGACCTGCAGGTAATAAATAACAGGGAAGAACTTGAAAAAACCTTATTTTCTCTTGGTCTTGATGGAGTATATCTTTTTATGTCATCGGGTAACTTCTCCGGGCTAAACCTGGAAAACACGGCAAGGTCAATAATTGCCTGAATGACCTTTTCCCACGAAATTTAAAGAGCTACTCAGAGCATCTGGATGCTTGTCCGACTCAATCCCAATATTGGGTTGCTTATCCTGGTATAGAGCGTGTTCTTACCAGGCAATACCTTATGACCAGGTCCTGTCCCAGGACTGCTGCTCATTCCACTCCTCTGTGGGGGCAAAGAGCTTCTCCCCTTTCTTCAGATAATCCTTAACCGCTTCTTCATTCAATTCAACACCTACCCCGGGGGTATCCGGAACGGAAACATAACCATCCTTTATCAGCGGTGTATTGAGCCCGGTGACCAGTCCCTCCCACCAGGGCTTATCGACCGAATGATGTTCCAGCGCAATAAAATTCTCCGTTGCTGCTGCAGCGTGCACACAGCCCATGAAGGATACCGGGGAAGAGGCGTGGTGCAGGACCATGGCAATCCCATTCTCCTGGGCATAATCACCGATCTTCTTTGTTTCAAGGTAACCCCCGGCTGTAACAGGATCGGGTTGTATAATATCCACAGCCCGATTTTCAACCAGGTCCTTAAATCCTTCCTTCAGGTAGATATCTTCTCCTGTAAGTGTCGGGACATTGATGGACCTGGATATCTCTTTCCAGTGATCATGGAATTGCCAGGGAATGAGGTCCTCCAGCCAGGCGATGTTATAAGGCTCAAAGGCCCTGCCCAGCCTTATCATATCATTCATTCCCATATGCCCCAGGTGATCAATGGCAACCGGTATTTCCCAGCCAATTGCCTCCCTCATGGCTGCCGCATATTTCACCATTTCCTCAACTCCTTTTTCAGTGATCTGGACCCTTGTGAACTGGTGCATCGTATCGCTGTATGACTGATCTGCCTGTTGCCATCCGTTCAGTTCTCCCCACGGACCTGTATTTGTAAGCGTATCAGGAATATGCTTGATCAGCCCGATGCCGATGTCCATCTTCATAATAGTGAATCCCTGTTCCTTTCTTCCGAGCATCCGTTTAGCAAATTCTTCCGGATTATTTACAGTCGGAGTATCGACATAGATCCTCACTTTTTCCCTGTACTTTCCTCCCAGCAACTGGTAAACCGGCACGCCGTATACCTTGCCTGTAAGGTCCCAGAGAGCCATTTCAACTCCGGATACACCTCCCCCCTGCCTTCCATGTCCACCGAACTGCTTGATAATCCTGAAAATTTTCTCAACATTGCATGGGTT
>CAYSAH010000128.1:0-2591 GCA_964428945.1 uncultured Bacteroidaceae bacterium
CAGGCTTTAGTCATTGGCAGCAAGACATTGTAAGTTATAAGATTTCTGATCACCTTATTTTGTGCAAAGTGGATTGGCACCCGGCAGACTGATACTGCACTCCTCCGCATTTTCTGTCAATATTTTTCAGTATATCGTCTATTTATGACGTAATGTCAGTTTAAATTGATTGGCATATTGTTTGAAAATACCCCAAGGGTTAGAAATCTATAAAATTTAAATACAATGCAGAAAGGTAAAATCAATGTAACGACGGAGAATATCTTCCCGATCATCAAAAAGTTTCTTTATTCAGATCATGAAATATTCCTGCGCGAGCTTGTATCCAATGCTGTAGATGCAACGCAAAAGCTAAAAACACTGGCTTCAGTTGGTGATTTTAAGGGTGAACTTGGCGACCTTACCATCCGTATAAATGTTGACAAGAAGAAAAAGACTATTACTGTTTCAGATGCCGGAATAGGTATGACCTCAGAGGAAATTGAGAAATACATCAACCAGATTGCTTTTTCAAGCGCTGAGGAGTTCATGGAAAAGTATAAGAAGGAAAGTAATGCAATAATTGGTCATTTTGGGCTTGGATTTTATTCAGCCTTTATGGTCTCAGATCAGGTTGAACTCCTGACCAGATCATGGAAAGAAGAAGATACGGCACACAAATGGATTTGCGATGGCAGTCCTGAATTTCAGATGGAGGAGGCCAAAAGGGAACGCAGGGGAACCGATGTGATCCTTCATATTGATAAGGATTCGGCTGAATTTCTTGAGGAACACCGCATAAGCGGAATGTTGAATAAATATTGCCGGTTCCTTCCCGTTGAAATTGCCTTTGGTAAGGAAAAGGATTGGAAGGATGGAAAAGAAATTGAGACTGATAAAGACAATGTGATCAACGATACCAAGCCTTTGTGGACAATTGCACCTTCTGAAGCAAAAGATGAGGATTACAACGAATTTTACAGGAAATTATATCCTATGGCTGATGAGCCATTATTCAATATCCACCTGAATGTTGATTATCCCTTTAACCTTACCGGGATACTATATTTTCCAAAGATCAAGAACAATTTCGAAGTTCAGAAGAACAAGATACAACTTTACTCAAACCAGGTATTTATTACAGATTCTGTCGAGGATATTGTACCGGAATTTCTGACACTGCTTCATGGAGTCCTGGATTCACCTGACATTCCACTAAACGTATCAAGGAGTTACCTTCAAAGTGATTCAAATGTGAAGAAAATATCTTCTCACATCATGAAAAAAGTTGCCGACAAACTTGAAGATATCTTTAAGAATGAAAGGGAACAATTTGAAAAGAAATGGGATGACCTTAAGATGTTCATTTATTATGGCATGATCACCGAGGAGAAATTTTATGACAGGGCAGTGAAGTTTGCACTTTTAAAAAACACAGCAGGAAAGTATTTTACATTTGAGGAGTATGAAAAGCTTATCAGTGCCGAACAGACCGATAAGAACAAGACCCTTGTTTATCTTTATGCGACTGATAAAAACGGGCAATACAGTTATATTGAAGCTGCCAACTCCAAGGGCTACGATGTACTGCTGATGGATGGTCATCTGGATCTGCACTTTATCAACCAGGTGGAATCGAAGCTTAAGGATTCAAGATTTGCAAGGGTGGATTCGGACATCGTTGAGAAGTTAATTCCGAAAGATGACACAAGCAAAGATAATCTTACAGCAGAACAAAAGGCAGATCTCACACCTGTATTCCAGTCACAGCTTGATAAAAGCGATCATTTTATTGTCAGTTTTGAAGCAATGGGTGAAGCAGGGCAGCCAGTTGTAATCACACAGAACGAGTTCATGCGGAGAATGAAGGATATGTCAGAACTGGGTGGCGGTGCAGCATTCTATGGTTCGATGCCCGATTCATACAACCTGATTGTTAACTCAGAGCATCCGCTAATTGGAAAGATACTTGAGAAAACCAGTGCCAAATTGGGGAAGCAGGTCGCTGAATTGAGGTCTGAAAAGAAAAAGCTCAGCGATGAGCGTTCAGCATTGCAGAAGCAAGGTGAAGGGAAAAAGGACGAGGAAGTACCCCAGGCTGATAAAGATAAGCTTGAGGATCTGAAGAAGAAGATCGATGGTATCGAAAACGATCGGATCGAAATCCTAAAAAAGCATGGAAAAAATGAAAAGCTGGTTAAACAGCTTATCGATCTGGCGCTCCTGGCAAATAATATGTTAAAGGGTGAAGACCTTGCGAAATTTGTGAAAAGAAGCGTGGAGTTGATCAAATAAAACTCCTTCTCAACTTAAAAATAATTCTTTCACCTCCTTTTTCAGGTAGTCAATGGCAACCTGGGAAGGAGGTGATTTTAATTCCATAACATTCTCAAGAACCAGCTTTCCCAGCGATGCACTGCTGGCTCCCTCTTTCAATTCTGAAGCAGAATCGCTAATGATCTTAAGGATCTGATTTTTTGCGATCTGAACTTTTTGCCATGCTTCAGAACTCAGATAGATCTGTTGAGCCAGGTTGTGTTCATATTCGTGCCTTATTGAAGTCTGCAATTCAGATTGTAACTGAACTGCAGTCATCCCGGGTCGGTTAAGTC